>JAYTGA010000293.1:0-6815 GCA_043733905.1 Segetibacter sp. | reverse complement strand
CGATATTATTATAAAGACAGCAAGCTATTCTATTTTTATTCAAGAGGCTCCATACAAGAAACTAAATCATGGTTGGGTAAATGCAAAAGGAGAAAAATTGTAGATGAGCAGATTTGTAATGAACTAATTGAAACAGCAGAGAAAATTTTGTTGATGCTAAACGCCTTCATAAAGTTTGTCGCTCAATCCCAAAAACAATCAAAATAATCAACCATAAAAACATAACTAAAACCGCTCCATTACCAATTAACCAATAACCTAATTAACCAATTAACTTGAGACAATAACACGTCGGCACCAGCAAACGCAAACCGCTCCGTTACCAATTAACCAATAACCCAATTAACCAATTAACTTGAAATTAGACATCCACACCCACATCATGCCAGATAAAATGCCCAATTGGGTGAAGAAGTTTGGCTATGGAGAATTTATACATTTGGAGCATCGGAACTGCAAAGCTTGCATGATGAAGGGAGACAAGCTTTTCAGAGTTGTTGAGAACAATTGTTTTGAGGTTGATTTACGCCTTAGGGAAATGGATGAAACCACTGTATCCATGCAGGTTCTGAGCACTATTCCTGTGTTGTTCAATTATTGGGCAAAGCCAAATGACGGACTGGAAACTTCCAGGTTTTTAAATGACCATATTGCTGAGAGTGTATGCAAACATCCAGACCGGTTTGTGGGCATTGGCACGGTGCCGTTGCAGGATATCGATCTGAGCATCCGCGAAATGGAGCGCTGCATGACGAAACTGAAAATGCCGGGTCTGGAAATAGGCAGCAACATCAATGGAAAAAACCTGAGCGATAAATGCTTTTTTCCTTTTTATGAAGCGGCTGAAAAGATGGGCTGTGCATTATTTGTTCATCCCTGGGAAATGATGGGGGAGAATGACATGCCGCAATATTGGCTGCCATGGCTGGTGGGGATGCCTGCGGAAACTTCAAGGGCTATTTGCTCCATGATCTTCGGTGGTGTTTTTGAACAATTCCCAAAGCTTCGTGTGGCCTTTGCACATGGTGGCGGTTCATTTCCCATCACCATTGGACGCATTGAACATGGCTACAATGTGCGGCCCGACCTTGTGGCGGTGGACAATGCCATCAACCCAAGAAACTATCTTGACAAATTCTGGATTGACAGCCTGGTACATGATGAAGATGCCTTGCGTTTTGTTCTGCAACTGATGGGTGAAGACCAGGTTTGCCTGGGCAGTGATTATCCATTTCCATTGGGTGAACATCATCCCGGACTATTAATTGAAAACATGGAATTGAGCACGGAAACAAAAGACAAACTGTTGTACAAAAACGGGCTGAAGTGGCTGGGAGGTAGATATTAGATTTTAGATTTTAGATGCTACACTCAACACCTACCACTTACTTAATCAAAACAACCGTTCCTTTATACAATTTTTCAACACCACTTGCAAGGTCAACTGTCACTGAATAAACATAGGTTCCGGTTTCTACTTCTTTACCGTTGACTTTTCCATTCCAGCCAAACAATGGTGTGTTGGGCATTACGTTTGTTTGCTCAAATACTTTTTGACCCCAGCGGTTGTAGATGGCAAAACTCTTGACGTTGGTCACATCTTTTCCTCCAAGAACATAGAACATATCATTGAGTCCATCGCCGTTTGGAGTGAAAGCATCCGGAAGGTAAACCCCGTCTGCGGTGTGTGTGCGGATAATGACATGAGCAGTGTCGGTGCAACTGGTTTCATTTTTTGCCGTCAATATATATTGAGTTGTAAACCGTGGTGATGAAATGGGCGTGGCGCAGGTAGTGCAGGATAGAAACTGTGCCGGACTCCATACATAGCTGGTTATAACGCCACCTTGTGCTGTTGGGTTTAACTGGATATTTCCTAATCGCTCTATGGATGTATCGGATGGTATGACACTCACGCTGAAAGGAATGTAGGTGGTATCATCTATGTTGTTGTTAAAATTAGTTTCGTCAAATACATGATTGGGAACAGTGCTGTTATTAATGCCGTTGTCGTTGACTACACCAAAGATCTTTTGGGTGGTGGTTGTTTGCACAGTGGTTGTGTAGGTGTGGCAATTGCCTGCTTCTTGATCGGGGGTATAAAAAACAGGGCCAAGCAAATGTACTTGCCCGCTGCTATCAGGATTGGCATCGTAAAATGATACGGGAATGCCGGCGAACACACTATCGTAACTGTTATTCATGCAAATTGAAAACGAGACTTCCATGTTGTTGTTGGTCAGACATTTTGCCCCTTTCAGTTGTATCTGCATATCTGTTGGAAAAACATGAATATAGGCGGCGCCATGTATGATGCAGCCATAACGGTTGGCTGTTTGCAAAGGTATAGTTGCATCGCCTGTCACCTTTGCTACAGGGTTAGTGCAAGTGGTACAACTAAGCGTATAGTTACGACCTGTGGACCAAAGAGTGGAAGCTGCATTGTAAATGGTTGTTGTAATGTTTAGCGGTACTGATTGTTTGCGGAACACGGTCGTATCAGCAGGTTTTATTTTGACTGAATCAGTAAAATAAGAGGTATCGGCAATGTTGTTTGCATAAGATTTTTCAAGCAGCAAAGTATTGGGAAATACAACAGGCAATGCCCTTCCGCTGTCGTTGACCACTGCATAGACATTTCCACCACTAACAGGTGCTTTTATGGAAGTACTAAAAGCGGCCTGTGCGCCACTGATGGTAGTGCGCAATGAAAAGACAGGTGGTAAAAGAACGGCATTAACAGTTGTAGGGTCACCGCTGTAAAAGGATACACTTAATGTCTTAGGCAGCTTTGGTCTTTTGAAACTGTTTGACAGTGTAAAATCAACGTGAAGGCTATCTGTGCCCGCACATTGCAAATCGTTTATTTTAATAGAATAATCGTTGTAGGGTGGCACTTGTATAAGAACGGAAGCAGTGTCTGTGCAACCGAGGCTGCTGGCTGCTGAAACATATTTAGTGGTTGTGGTACCGGCTATAAAAAAAGGTGACTGGCACTGTGTGCAGGAAAGATTGGCAGAGGTTGTCCACTGATAGGATGAAGCCACCACATCGGGGGCTGCTGCGGCATGTAGCTGAACTGTGTCGCCACCAGCTAGAACAGATACTGGAGGAGTGGCCGACATTTGGAAAGCAAACCCTTTTAACGAAGTGATATTGTTAGTATAAAAAAGCTCACCAAACGAGGTATTAGGTAGCAATAACGGGGGATTGGTAGTGCCGTTGTCATTAAAAACAATGTAGATGCTGTTTAATTTTTTGTAACCCACATCTACAATTGAAGTGTACAATGCTGAACAACATTTCCCTAAAATAGTATCAGTGGTGTTAATGGTAGTGCCTATCTTTTTTGCCGTAGGCAGCAATGGATTTATATCGTAAAACGTGATAGGAATGTTTGGAGGAATAATTTTATAACCTCTGTTGCAGACATAGAATGAGACTCTTATTTTGGTCTCCTGGTAGCATTCTGCCTTGAATGGAACAACGGTACCATCAGGGTCAGGATCGGTCACGGGTACGGTAAAAAACTCAGTGGTGTCTTTGCATGAACCGTTGGCGGCAATGAGCCTGATCATATAATTTGCCGGGGTTGGAAAGATATAAGTCAGGTCTTTGGAAGTGCCAATGACCTGCTCTGCCATGCCCACATCGTTACTCATCAGCCATTTGTAAGAGGTGGCGTTTACAGAATTGTTTGTAAAACGGATGCTGTCAATGAAGCCTGGAACTTTAGAGGCTATTTGTCTTTTATCCGTATAAAACCTGGCAGTGACTCCGCAAGTCACAAATATGTTTTGCGTGCTGGTTGAAAAGCAGGTTCCGTTAAAGGCTTTTAGGGTTATTTTGTATTTGCCTGCAACAGTAAATGTTTGCGAAAAATTAGTTGTTGAGGAGGCTGCAACACCATCTACCAGCCAGACATAGGAAACTGCATTGACAGATGTGTTGGTAAAAACAACAAGGTCGCCGGTAAGGGGATAATTTTTACTTAAAGAAAAAGAAGCAGTAATGGACAGGTTGCAGGGAGGGTTGCATTTGTTGACCAACAGCCCTGCCCGCTGTGTGTTGATGGTGGCTGTCATTCGCTTTGCCTGGCCTGCGGTAAATTCATTTCTGCAGGCATTGTTTCCATTGTCCATGAAGTTGGCTATCTGATCGGGCATGTCAACCGTATAGCCTGACAACGTATCGGTTTTGCATGAGTTGGTAGGACTGTTGCAGGAAGCAGAATTGTAAATAGTTGCATCGGGGGGTGTGTCGCAAACCTTATCACCATCTTGCGTGCAGTCGTTGTTTTTGCAATTGAATCCTTCAAACGTGTGGTATAAGCCAAGGTAGTGGCCTATTTGCTCTATCAATACCAAATCAAAAGAACTGATCACAATGCCATCGAGAGTGCTGTCGGCAGGTGGCATGGTTGCATAGCCAAGGCTGCGTGACCGCACCCAATTGTTGCACTGAAAGTTGGGGTAAATTTCCATTTCTATACTGCTGACCACCCATATATTAATGTAGTGCGAAGTCGGCCAGATAATGAGGTCTTTTAGCTTATCATCTTCTATTAAAGGATTGAGATGCTCACCAAATATGTTGGTGGTGTGGGTAATGCCTGTAGTGACACCGCCATCAGGATCGGTTTGTGCAAGGCAAAACCGGATGTGCGTGTCGGCCCCTATGCTGCTGCTATATTTACCCGTTTTGGCAAAGGCATCGTTTAAAACAACCAATGCGTTCACAAGTTGCGAATCAAGAAAAGGTGACACATCGCCCACCACATGAAACACAACTGGCAACGTAATATCAACAGTATCTGTACGCTGCTGAAGGTGTTGCAAAATGGCTTTGTTCATGTTGTCCTCAGCCAGCATGTGGAAACTGTCTTTTTTGTAGCCAATCCGCATTTCATCAAAGCCACAGTTTAAAGATGGAAGCTCTACACGGGGCCTTGTGCCAACATGTGGTGCTCTTTTTTTCGCCTGCGAAAACAATGTACACGCTATTAAACTGGTGTACACTAAAAAAAGAATTTTTATGGTCAGGCTATGGCGCAAGAACAGGGTTGATTTAATTAAATAATGAATATTGAGTAATGAATAAATAAGCGGTTTGAAGTATTTAAATGGTAATCAAAGGATGTTGTTTCTTAGTAAATGCACAAATTACATCAAAATCCGACCTTGCACAACCGATTTGACAGTTTAACGTGTTGCCAAAAAATTTATTGTGCGGTAATGAATGAAATTAAACACTGCAATCTTATCCATTCTTTATTGAGTTCATTTCAATTATTTTTTTGAATTAAATCAATATATTGAATAGTGATTTTTAAACACTTCTTTTCTTAAAATATGCAGATTGTTGGCAAATGTCTTGTCACTTACTTAGTTCCAGAGAGATTGTTCTTAGTTCGGGTAGTATCGGTAGTATCCATCCAATTGTGTAACAGTTTTATAGTACTTCTAATGAGTTCCTGGAAAATAAGCAAAAAAAAGCTGGGTAAAATAGTGGATCAATACAACTAAAGCTAAAACTGTATTTGCGAACCTTTTTGGTGTGTTTGCATTTCTATTGTTTTTGATTGTGAGCGGTTTTTATGTTAAGAAATATTTTTTGTGGGGTAAGGAGGTTCGACTATTTTTAAGTTGCCTGTAATGCTATGACGACACTACATTCCATAATTGAACTTCAAAGAGGTGACATTACAAAAGTGACAGTAGGCGCTATTGTAAATGCTGCAAACACCTCACTTTTGGGTGGTGGTGGAGTTGATGGTGCAATTCATAGAGCAGGTGGACAGGCAATTTTGGACGACTGTAGAAAAATTATTGCAAAGCAAGGTGGTTGCAAAGTTGGACAAGCAGTAATCACAACAGCAGGAAACTTGCTTTCTAAGTTTGTAATTCATACAGTTGGACCAGTTTGGAATGGTGGAGAAAAAAACGAAAGAGAGAAACTTGCAGAATGTTACAGAAATTCATTACAACTTGCTGTTGACAACAACTGTAAAACAATTGCTTTTCCAAATATCAGTACAGGAATTTATAAGTTTCCAAAAAATGAAGCTGCAAGAATTGCAATTGACACGGTTTTGAAATTTATTTCTTCAACGGACAAAATAGAAAAAATTATTTTCATTTGCTTTGACGATGACAACTTCTACTACATAAAAAGTTATTCAAATTTTAAAGTGTTTACAATTCCATCAAAACTATTTGCCGACAATGAACTTTTAGGAACTGTAAATATGGGATTAGAAGATGATGGGCAAGGAGTTTTATCAGGACAACTTGAACCTACAGAAAATTACAACAAGTATCGTAACTTTTTTAGGGACACATTTTTGTCAGAAACAACAGACAGTTTAATTCGTATCAACAATTTTACAAACGAAAAAAAATTTAAAGTTGTTGCAGACGATGGAACTGAATTTAAAAACCCAGTTGCAGGACTTTTGATTTATGATTTTGAAAACGAGCCAATCAATGTTGAACTATGTGGCATAGACAACGACATTTGGAAACGTTATTTTAACTGACAGACGAGAAGCGCAACAGGCAACATTAAAAAGAATAGCCAAAAGCCCCCAACAGAATCACCCATCAAGGGGTTTCTATTGGGGGCTTTTGATTATTAACTTGTACTTTTAGTTCATCAATCAGGAGCGGTTCTCGGCAGACGGAATACTAATTCCACACCTGCAGCAAGCTCTGTTTATTATACTTCACAAGGTGTAAATTAGTGAATTATTTTTATCAAAGAATTGGAAATTGAGTGATAATAAGGTCTGTAGTTCTGGTTTAAAATTTTGGTTG
>JAYTGA010000292.1:0-5600 GCA_043733905.1 Segetibacter sp. | reverse complement strand
CAACCAAAATTTTAAACCAGAACTACAGACCTTATTATCACTCAATTTCCAATTCTTTGATAAAAATAATTCACTAATTTACACCTTGTGAAGTATAATCAATAGGTTACTCTTCATCCACTTCCGAAGTATTATCAGCATTCCATTCCGTATCCTGGTTCTTTAGTTTTCGCTTTGTCAAAAATCCTTCCACCACTATCACTATTTCTCCCTTCACAGTTTTTGCTTTAAAGTGTTCGCAAACTTCCTGCAAACTTCCACGTTTGTTTTCTTCAAACATTTTAGTCAACTCCCGGCAAACGCAACATTGGCGGTCATTTCCAAAGTATGTGCAAAACTCTTCCAGGGTTCTAATTAACCTCATCGGGCTTTCATAAAACACCATGGTTCTTTCTTCTTCAGCCAATTTCTTCAGTAGGGTTTGGCGGCCCTTTTTTAGTGGAAGAAAACCTTCAAAAGTGAATCTTGTAATTGGCAAACCGCTATTGACCAATGCAGGCACAAAAGCCGTGGCACCTGGCAATGTTTCTACTTTTACATCATGCTTTGCACACTCCCTCACCAGCAAATATGCCGGGTCTGAAATGCCCGGTGTTCCTGCATCGGTAATGAGTGCAAAGGTTTTGCCAGCAAGGAGTTGTTCGGTGATGTGTTGAACGATTTTGTGCTCATTGTGTTGGTGATAGGGAGAAATGGGTTTGCTGATTTTATAATGCTGTAGCAGCTTCGATGAAGTCCGGGTGTCTTCAGCAAGAATAACATCAACACTTTGCAACACCTCCAGCGAACGAAGAGTAATATCTTTCAAATTACCAAGAGGCGTGGGAACAATGTAGAGCATAGGGCATAATGTGCTGATGTGCTAATTGGCTAATGTGCTAATTTATTCAATAGCTAATCAGCTTTTTTACTCAATTTTTGTAAAAGTTCATGATACGATAGAAATAGTGGGCCGATGCGCTAATTGGCTAATAAGCTTGCGTTTTCATTAGCACATTGGCTAATCAGCTAATTAACTCAATTTCATAAAATTCCATAACAGGATTGGCAAGCATTTTTTTGCTGGCTTCTTCCGCCACTTGTTTTGCGGCGGCTTCGGTTTCTGCTTCTATTTGCAGTGTAATGTGTTTCCCAATTCTTACTTCTTCAACGCCTTGCAGACCCAGGTTTAAGAGCCCCCCCATCACAGCTTTACCTTGCGGATCCAGAAGGTCTTTGAGCGGCATTACTTTTATCTGAACGTTGTAAATCATGGATTTAATTTTATGGCCACAAATGTAAAGAATGATTTGCCAAGGTGTAGAATGACTGCTTGTGGAGGCATTCCATTTTTACTTTTATTTAAAAAAAGAATGGTCTGATTTTTACAATGCCAAACTTGCATTCTAACAAAAGATAACAAGCTTGTCTGACAATGTCATTAACTTAACAAACTTTGAAAGGAACAAAGAGTGGAAAAAGCTGAATAAAGTGATGCCGTACAAGGGAGTGACACAACCGGAGCTGAATAAAGAACAAATCTTCGTCCCCCAAAAGCCTACGTAAATGACATTGGCCTGTCTGATAAAACAGGCTTACAATTTTTTGAACAAAAACTTTGATTGTTTGTATATTCCTATAAAATATTTAGTCCTTTTTCAAAACCAATTTTGAATGCTTTTAAAAATAAATTGACTAAATAAAATATCTTCACTCAAATCTTAAAAATGAAAATCACAATAAAAATGAAAGCCCACATGCTTCTTATTTCAACATTGTTTTCTTCTGCCATTGCGGTTTCTTCCTGTGGCAACGCTCCTTCAACGGCATCAGGGGAAACTAAAAAATCTGATACTTCAGCAACAGTTTCATTAAAATTAAAAGAAGAACCAGTCACCTACAAAGCAGATACAGTGACCAGCAATGGATATGTGACCTACAACGAAGCTGTGGAAGGAAGACGCCCTGTTGTTTTAGTTATTCCTGAGTGGTGGGGGCTTGGTGATTATGTGCGTGGCAGAGCCAGGCAACTGGCAGAAATGGGATATTTAGCAATGTCTGTGGACATGTATGGAAACGGCAAAACAGCCGAAGATCCAAAAGCCGCAGGTGAATTGGCTATGCCATTTTACAAAGATCCTCAACTCACCAAAACAAGGATAGATGCGGCACTCAGCAAAGTGAAAGAATTTCCGCAGGCTGATATGAGCAAGGTCTTAGCGATTGGCTATTGCTTTGGCGGCTACTCTGTTCTCAATGCCGCTAAACTTGGATCCGACTTGAAGGGTGTTGTCAGCTTTCACGGAAATCTCTCTGGCGTTTCACCAAAAAAAGAACTGCTGAAAGCTAAAATTTTAGTTTGCCATGGCGGTGCTGACAAGTTCGTGTCTGATGCCGAAGTCAGTGCTTTCAAAAAGAGTATGGACTCGGTTGGTGCTGATTATACTTTTAAAGCCTATGCAGGTGCAACACATGCATTCACCAATCCAGGTGCGACTGAAAAAGGGAAAAAGTACAGTATGCCCATTGAATACAATCCAGCAGCAGACTCCGCATCGTGGAATGACATGAAAGATTTTTTTGGAAAAGTTTTGAAGTAAATGAATTCATTGTCACTAAAAAAAATTCTATAAAGTTTAGAAAGCCGGGTTTTTTATCCGGCTTTTCTTTTTTATAAGTCCTTTTTATCAATTTCTATTGATCAATCATGACCCGAATGATCCGATTTATGCAAAGGCAACACAAGTCATTTTCATTGTTTTCTATATGAAACCGTTACTCATAATCCATTAACTTCGGCCTCTTGTTTTATTCAAGAATCACCAACCCACAACATCAATGAAAGTTGCACTCATAACGGGTATTACCGGGCAAGACGGCGCCTACCTGACAGAACTTTTACTCAGCAAAGGCTATGTTGTTCATGGCATCAAACGCCGTGCTTCCATGTTCAATACAGACCGCATTGACCATCTTTACCAGGATCCGCATGTGTCTCACCGAAACCTCATTTTGCACTATGGCGACCTGACGGATTCTACCAATCTCATCAGGATTATTCAGGAAGTGCAGCCGGATGAAATCTACAATCTTGCGGCCATGAGCCATGTGCATGTGAGCTTTGAAGAACCGGAATACACAGCCAATGCAGACGGCATTGGTACACTGCGCATTTTGGAGGCTGTCCGGTTGCTTGGGCTCATCAGCAAAACAAAAGTTTACCAGGCATCTACCTCAGAACTATACGGGTTGGTGCAGGCAGTGCCGCAAAGCGAGACCACTCCTTTCTACCCACGTTCACCCTATGCGGTTGCCAAATTGTATGCTTATTGGATCACTGTCAACTACCGCGAAGCGTACAATATGTTCGCCTGCAATGGCATTCTTTTCAACCACGAATCACCCCTGCGTGGCGAAACATTTGTCACAAGGAAAATAACAAGAGCTGTCGCTAAAATAGCCTTGGGCTTGCAGGACATTTTGTATCTCGGCAACCTTAATTCTCTCCGCGATTGGGGACATGCAAAAGATTATGTAGAAGGTATGTGGCGCATTCTGCAACACGATGTGGCTGAGGATTTTGTACTGGCGACAGGCATTACAACTTCCATTCGCGACTTTGTAAAACTGGCATTTAGAAATGTTGGAATGGAACTCGAATTTACCGGTGAACATGAAAAAGAAGTGGCGACTGTAGCGGCTTGCAACGGCGTCTATCAACTGCCAATCGGCACCGCAGTTGTCAAGGTAGATCCACGCTATTACCGCCCTACTGAAGTAGAATTATTGATTGGCGATGCCTCTAAAGCAAAGCAAAAATTAGGATGGGAACCTAAATACACTCTTGATCAACTAACAAGCGAAATGGTAGCTGCAGACCTTAATCTTTTTAAAAGTAAAGTGTTGCTGAAAGAAAGTGGTTTTGTCATCAAAAATCAATATGAGTAAACAGGAAACGGGGAATGGGAAACGGGGAACAAGACACTAAGACGTTTAAATACAGCAGCCATTTTTTATCATGGAAAAAGAATCGAAAATATACATAGCCGGCCACAGGGGCATGGTGGGCAGTGCTATTGCAAGAAAACTAAAAGCTGAGGGTTTCAACAATCTTTTGTTAAGGGCTTCTTCCGAACTTGATCTTAGAAACCAGCAGTCTGTTGATGATTTTTTTGCCAAAGAAAAACCCGATTACATCTTTCTTGCTGCCGCAAAAGTTGGAGGCATCCAGGCCAATAATATCTACCGTGCCGATTTCATCTATGACAACCTCATGATTGAGGCCAACATCATTCATTCTGCTTACAAATACCAGGCAAAAAAACTAATGTTCCTGGGTTCATCGTGCATCTATCCCAAGATGGCACCGCAGCCATTGAAAGAAGAATACCTGCTGACCGGCCTGCTGGAGCATACCAACGAGCCTTATGCCATCGCAAAAATTGCAGGAATCAAACTGTGTGAATCTTACCGTTTGCAATATGGCTGCAACTTTATTTCGGTTATGCCCACCAATCTTTACGGGCCAAATGACAACTACGATCTTAACAACAGCCATGTTTTGCCTGCTCTGCTTCGCAAAATGATGACTGCAAAAAAAGAGAACGCACCCTATATTGACATGTGGGGCAGCGGATCGCCCATGCGGGAATTTTTGTATGCAGACGACCTGGCCAATGCCTGTTTTTTCCTGATGCAAACCTATAACGAGGCAGGTTTTGTAAACATAGGTACAGGCGAAGATATTTCAATAAAAGACCTAACGCTGCTCATTAAAGACATTGTCGGCTACACAGGCGAAATACGCCACGACACCACCAAGCCGGACGGAACGCCACGAAAGCTTATGGACGTTTCGCGCCTTCACTCCCTCGGCTGGAAACACACCACTTCATTGCCGCAAGGCATTCAAAAAGTATTTGAAGAAGTGAAGGACAGAAAGTGGGGTTGAAAAGGCACTGCACATTTCATAGTTAAACATTGAAGTAATACTTATTTTAAAGAAACTAAGAGAAGCTGCCCCTTGGGAACATCCTCGCTTCAATTTCCGGGTTTATTTGTCTCGTAGCTAAGACGGTTTTACAAGTGTATAACCCATCTCTAATTCCGGAAATTGAAGAATACAATTGTCTAACCCCACTTCCAATTCCGGAAATTAAAGTATACAACTGTATAACGCCATCTTCAACTCCGGCGATTGAAGAATACCGTTGTATAGTCTTATCTCCAACTCCGGAGATTGAAGGATACAATTGTATAACCCCATCTCCAACTCCGGAGATTGAAGGATACAATTGTATAACCCCATCTCCAACTTCGGAGATTGAAGGATACAATTGTATAACCCCATTTCCAACTTTAGAAACTAAAGAATACAAATGTCCACGCCATTTTCCTAAACCAAAGAAAGACTTATACATTCATCCAAGCTCATTTTCCAAATCAACAATTCAAATTTTTATCCTTTAAAGTGAGTTTCAAATATTTTATACAAAAAATTTTTTAATTTCATAAATACTCGTTTAGTATTTGTAACGAAATTAAATGTACATTTGTGAACAATATTAGCGTATGCAAACAGATGTTTTATTAAAGGAAAAGTACGATAGTTTACTTCCGTT
>JAYTGA010000291.1:0-20983 GCA_043733905.1 Segetibacter sp. | reverse complement strand
TTTGTACATAAGGGTTCTAAATGCTGAGGGAAGAAATGTTTATAGTGCAAAAGGTGTGGCTGATCAGTCATTTATTTTTGGCGAAAAGCTTAGTAATGGAATTTACACAATTGAAGTAAGACAAGGCGACGAAGTCAAAATTATGAAAGCTGTAAAAGGTAAGTAAAAGTGCTTATGCGAATATTGTATCAAAAGCCATCCACCCCGGCGGATGGCTTTTGGTTTTTTGAGTGGATTTGAATTGGTGGACTGAGACCAATTAGGAAGGAAGTAATTTTTGAAATAGCTGTCTAAAGGCAGTCTTTTCAAATCGCAGGTGATAACATTCTGTGACGGCAATACTTATTTGTTTTTTTTTGGAAGAATTATAGTGGCAAATATGAAAAAAAACTTCTTACTTTAGCACAACCATTTCTGCATCAATTTTTCATTCATTCATTTTAAAACCAAAAACTAACTGATGACAACAACACAAAAATCCGCATTGCAAGAAGACAGAATGAAAGCTTTTGCCAAGCTGAACATTACTAAAAAGCGGGCTATTCTATGCCTGGACGGCGGTGGCATGAGGGGCATTCTGACCATTCAATTACTTAAAAAATTGGAAGAAGTTGCGGGTATGCCTTGCTACCAATTGTTTGACATGGTAGCTGGTACTTCTACCGGTGCCATCATTGCGGGCCTGATAGTGACGGGGCATACCGCTGCGGATATTGAGAAAAAATATGAAAGCCTGATCACCGAAGTGTTTGACCACAAGCTATTGCATTACCGCTTTTTAAGACCACCTGCTTTCTCTAAAGAAAAATACCGGGAGTTGCTGAAGGAGATTATCAATGATGTATCGCTGGAACAGGCTTGTGCAGCTACTGATACTGACCTCATGATTACGTCGCAAGACATGTCGGCGGCAGAAGAGACGTTCTTTTCTTGTTTTAAACAGGCGGACGGTACTTATCATGGTACTTACAAAGATGTACTTCTTCGTGCCGTTATGGAAACAACTATGAGCGCTCCTACTTATTTTTATCCTTTTGAGCGCTTTGTGGATGGTGGCACTACTACCTATAACAACCCTTCGCTGGCGGCTTTTATGGAGGCTACCTCTTTCAGTGCTCCAAAGGGTGTGAACTGTGTGTATGAAATGACAGATTTGTGCCTCTTTAGTTTTGGAACGGGCATATCCCGCCAATTTCTTGAGCCGATGGAAGCCATGGATCCCCCGGGCATTGACATTGCTTTTTGGCTGGATTGGCTAATGACCCAAACCGGGCAGGATGCCAGTGCTATGCAGGTAGATATTTTGCGCTCGCCGGCCATTAAAAAGAATATTGACTATCGCCGGTTCCAGATTTCCATTGACCCCAAGGCTCTTCAAAAGCTACCGAATATTGACGCACTGGACGAAAAAAAGTACCACAAAAAATGGATTTGGGACATGACCGAAAAAGACCTGAGTAACATTGATATGGCCGACGTGAGCAAATTTGACCTGATGAAAATAATTGGTACGCAAATGGCCGAATATGTGATGGCAAAGGGCGATGCTTTTACCAGGGACCTGGCAAGTAATGGCCGCGATGAACTGGTGACGACCTTTGGCGATACTGCACGGATAAGAACACAGTTGAGTGATGCAAAATGGGTGGATGCGTTTAAGGCGTGACGGGGAGGGGTACATTTGAAACTTACAGGCTAACAACACACACCACTAACTTATCACCAGCCACCATATTTATCTTCATAAAAAAAGCCGAAGTAATCATGCAGATCACTTCGGCTTCTGGCCGCGTACACTGGAAAAACCCCGCACATCATGCCCTATTCACACTTCACACCTAACACTTAACACTTCACACCTAACACTTCACACCTAATACTTCACACCTAACACTTCACACCTAACACTTAACACTTAACACTTAATACCTAACACTTAACACTTAACACCTACGCAGCCTTCGCCACGTCGTTTTGCACTTCCTTCGCTTCTTCTATCATGGTAAACTCAAACCTGCTTTTTACACCGGCTTGCAGTGTCACGGTCACTACCAGGTCGTCAAAGCCTAAGGCACTGATGGTGAAGGTATGCTCCCCCTCAGTCATGCGATTTATTTTCAATACGCCGTGAGCGTTTGCAATTCCTGAATATTTAAGATCAGTACTTACAGCATCAGCATCGGCTACCGCTAGTTTGTCTTTGCCGTATGTGAGAGTAAAAGTAATACCCGCTGTTCCGCCATATCCCACTTTTTTCAGCATTTGCATAAATGAAAACTGCCGTTGCTGGGTTTTATCACCCTTGAACACTTTCCGGCCTACCTTACAGACTTGGATCACTTGTTCATACAGGTTGTTGTTGGCCAGGCGTTTGGCATTGCTTTGTATTTCGTTGGTGCTGCCCGTGCTGCTATAGTTTTTGTACATAGTGGCAAATTCATCCATTTTTTGCTGGTACGTCTTTACAAAATCGTCCGGCATATTTTTGTTCAGCTTCAGTGCCGCATCGTTTTCATTAATGAAAAGTAAGCCGGTACCCATCAGTTGGTTCACCATTGCCCACTCACTGCCATTAGCTGCCTGCCGGTAAATGTTGCTGCCTGCTTCGCTCAGTTTAGCTTTTTGCATCACCTGGTCAGGCCAGGCTTTTTCGGTATAACTTTTCAGGTTTTGCCACTCTTTCAGGGCTGCCACCTTAGCGTTACCCAGGTTCACCTTCATAGACCGCCTTCTGCCCGCCCTGTTGGTTTCGCCGGGCAGGGCCTGCGCATCAGTTATTTTTGTTCGCAACCCGACAACAAAGTTGGCATCGTACGAAGGACTGAATTTGTTGAAGACAGAAAGATTGTCACTCAACATGCTGCAACCTAAATCAGAAACAGCATACAAGCCCTCTTGCGGGCAACTAAATTTGGGAGCGTTCGCTTGCATAGAAAATTAATTTTGTTTAGATAATGAAAACGATTAGTCTTCTTTTTTCTGATGAAGATTTTCTTTTTTAAGGTTTTTTTAATTTTTTTTATTGGAAAGGAAGTTTAGAAGAGGTGCACTATAGACAAATAAAAACGAGGTCTATTTGGAGACCTCGCAAAAACGTACAATCAAACCGCACTAAAAATAATCTACTTTGAAGGCGGGTTGTTGTCGATGACTGCCGCAAGCACTTAATTATAACTAAGCTAAAGGAAAAAGCAATGGTGAACTTTTAAGCTTTTTATAGAACGATCTGAAACTATTGCTTTGCTGCATAAGCCACTCTAAATCTGTAGCAGCCACAAGAGATAAAACTACATCTTTTTCTGTTTTAGATTTATCACTGTACAGTTGTTTTTTGGCTTCGCGCCGTGCAATGCTCTCTACTTCCTGCGCAATGTTTTTAGTAAGTTGCGGACTTTCATTTTTTCTTTTCATCAATAAAAGCCAATGCTCTATAGCCTGCACCGGGTAAAAGATAAAAGCCTTTTCTTTTCCATTCGACAACTGTGCATACAGTTTTTCCTCCTCCTTTTCAAAATTGGCCCTGTTCCGGTCGTCAAAGTCAATACCTATAAAAACAACCTCAATATTATAACGAGACAAGAAAGAGAATTGCTCCACTACCCGAACGTAAGAGTTGCGAACATCTTTGTTGGTGTTGCACTTAAAGCGCTTATAGAAATCTTCATCAAATTGCAGGGTAAGGTTAATAGCAGGATGTGCAAGTAATGCTTCTATAAACCAGCGTTGAGCATTGTCTTCACAGACTATGCTGTACTTCAGTTGGCTCATACAGGCACCCCTCCCAGGTAGCCATATACCCATTGTTCCCCAAGGGTTATTCCATAATCTTTGTCAACATCCAGACCTTTATCCCGAAGCTCTTGATTGGTAGGGTCTATGATGTCTGTTTTTAAGTTTTTAATTTCAGTAAATCCATCCTTCATTTCAAACACATGAATGCATTCCGGCTCATCTTCAAACAAGTCAACCACCAGCGGACTATGGGTAGTCATAATAACCTGTATGTCTTTTTCGTCTGATAGCTTTCTAATCAGGTCAATCACTTCCTTTATGCGGCGGGGATGCATACTCCGCTCCGGCTCTTCCAGCAACAATACCTTGGGCGGGTTTGGTTGATGAATAATGCAAAGCAGCGCAATAAAATAAAGAACACCTTCTGATAAATCTTCCGCCCAAATAGTTCTGTCTGCTTTATCCCTAATGCCAATTTTTACCTCCGGAGCCTGGTTATGATTTTTATGATCGTTGTTAACCGTATCAATAATAATCTCTTCAAATAATGGGAGTATTTCTTTTAGTTCATCAGATATTCTATTAAACACCCTTCGATGTTTGTTAAGACAAGTCTGCAAAAATGAAGTGATGTTGCTGGCATCTTCCAAAATGCTTTCGTCATTTTGGTACATACGAAAAGGCTTGTGGAGCTTATTGATGTCTGGTTTGTAAATAACACAACCGCTTAGGGTTTCATATAATGTTTGGAGACCCGTTCTAAAATTTTTAGCTTTTATATTTAATTGTTCCTGAGTTATTTCACCTAAGTTATCAAAATTTTCTTTTGATGAAGCTATGGTATCATCATTAAAAAATACTACCAACTCAGTTTGTAAATTATCTAAGTTATTTTTACTGATTTTAAAATCTAAACCATTTTGGTTTTTATATCCTGTTTTCACCGCGACCACACTTTTCAAAAAATTGCTCTTCCCCGAATTGTTAGGACCAATCAATAGATTTACTTTTTGCAATCGCACATCAGCATGTTTAATGCTTTTGAAGTTGTCTATGATAATGCGGTCAATCATGTTGTGTGTTTGTAAAAGCAAATTTAGTGTTTATTTTTTGGGGCTTTAATTGCTAACAATCTCAATTTTGTGAACAGCGCAGAGTCCCTTTCAAGAGACCCCCACGCGGACAAGGTTCCAATGGGACTTTTGTGACTCGGCTGGCACGTCCCAAGTGTCCCCAAAGTCCCAAAGCTCAAAATGAGGTGTCCCCAAAGTCCCACAACACAAGCTAAGCGTCATTTTTTTCTATTCCTTTCATCAATTCTTGCTTTGGTCATTCTTTCTCTTAATCCACCTTCACTGATAAATGCTTTCTCCAATGATTTTATTTGTTGGTTTAGCAGATAAGTCACAATCTTTATGAGGCATATCATGGAGTTGGCACATATTTCCGGTTCAGGGTTTTCTATGGCTTTTATGTAGGTTTGGTAGTTGGCATTGGGTGTTTTATTCAATTCCCGGAAACGCACTGTCAGCCGGTGTTCCTTATCCCAAATCTTGAGCTTGCTTGTCCTCAAAAAATCTTCATAATCTATCAACAATTCCTCCAGTGATGCACGGGCTACATTGGTGAGTTTTATTTCTGTTTCTTTTGATGTTGCGGAGGCCATGCTGGCTTCGGCAATGTTTTGTTTGCCACTTCTTGCAGCTTGTACCATTTGGTCAATGGTGCGGTCATATTTGTTGAAAAACCTTTTGGTGAAATATACAGTCCCATCATAAATAACTTCCGATTTCTGATAAGTAATCAGGTTGCGGTAGCCACCATGCACAGGAATAAACCCTTTGCTATTTTGGCTGTTTTCCATTGTTTTAATTTTTTATTCTTTTCTCCAAATTTTCTCTACCCGTTCAAGATAATTGATTGTTTCATGTTCAAAGTCTCCAACCCCTAAACAAGGTGTCCCCAAGTCCCAATCACATGTCCCAAATGTCCCCAAAGCCCCAAATCTCTAAATAAGGTGTCCCCAAAAGTCCCACAACACAAGCTAAGCAACGCCACTGTTGGTATTCTTCACCAACAGCTATTTATGTTGTGCTGAAAGCATTGTTTTCTTACTTCCATGAAAGTCTAACAACACAAGTCACACGTCGCAGGTGTCACAAAAGTCCCACAACCCAAGCTAAGCAACGCCGCTGTTTGTATTCTTCACCAACAGCTATTTATGTTGTGCTGAAAGCATTGTTTTCTTACTTCCATGAAAGTCTAACAACACAAGTCACACGTCGCAAGTGTCACAAAAGTCCCACAACACCAGCTAAGCGTCATTTTTTTCTATTCCTTTCATCAATTCTTGCTTTTGTCATTCTTTCTCTTAATCCACCTTCACTGATAAATGCTTTCTCCAATGATTTTATTTGCTGATTTAGCAAATAGGTCACAATTTTTATAAGGCATATCATGGAGTTGGCACATATTTCCGGTTCAGGGTTTTCTATCGCTTTTATGTAGGTTTCATATTTAGCATTAGCGTTTTATTCAGTTCCCGGAAACGAACTGTTAGCCGGTGTTCCTTATCCCAAATCTTTAGCTTATTTGTCCTCAAAAAATCTTCATAATCTATCAACAATTCCTCGAGTGATGCACCGGCTACATTGGTGAGTTTTATTTCTGTTTCTTTAGATGTTGCGGAAGCCATGCTGGCTTCGGCAATGTTTTGTTTGCCACTTCTTGCAGCTTGTACCATTTGGTCAATGGTGCGGTCATATTTGTTGAAAAACCTTTTGGTAAAATAAATAGTACCATCATAGATAACTTCCGATTTTTGATAACTGATCAGGTTGCGGTAGCCACCATGCACAGGAATAAACCCTTTGCTATTTTGGTTGTTTTCCATTGTTTTTATTTGTTTTTTATTAAAGTGTCTCCAAAGTCCTCAACCCCTAATATGATGTCCCCAAAATTCAATAACACGTCGCAGAAGTCCCCAAAGTCCAAAACACAAGCTAAGCATCATTTTTTTCTTTTCCTTTCATCAATTCTTGCTTTTGTCACTCACCTGCCACGGCATTGCTACCTTGCTTTTTTTGGGAATACCAAAAAGGCAAAAAAAGGCTATTACTTTCTCTTTTTTGTCGTAGAAAGTTTTTGAGAAATTTTGTCCGATGGTTTTCCGTTTAAATAAACCCCTTTCAGATTTAATTCTTCTTGTAAGGCACTTTTATCAAAATTTAGTTTCTCTAATAAATAATTGTGTTTGATTTCAAAAGTTCTAAATAAATCATCCCACGTTAACGCATATATCTCGTATTTTCCTGCTTGTTGTACTAAAAACCGTTTGCCTTTATCTTTGAATGCTTCATACTGTTTTTCAATATAACTATCGACTTTGTTGCTTATCACATAAAATTTCCATCTTCTAAGTTGACTATTAAATTTATCATTTTTTAAAATAAAATCCAGATAATCATCTATTTGTCTAAACTCTTTTTTTGTAACAGTAACAGTTGGCCTTTTAAGTTCAACCATTATATTTTCTTCCAACTCATACTCATGATCTAATGTATCGGGAACATTTCTCTTTCTGCACATAAAAATATCAGGACGTCTATTCTTTTCATAGGAGTCAATTTTTTGCTTTGCCTCTACCCCGTCAATTATGTATAAGTAATTGGATAAAAGTTTTTCAAAATTTACATCCGCTGAAACTAGATGATATTGTTCTCCAAAAAGCCAATAATTTTCTTCAATTGCACCTTGAATATGATCACGCTCAGTAGTAAACTGTTTCAAATCGAACACAAACTTTTTTAATAATGCGGTTACTTTATACCTGTTTTCAATAAGTTTTATTGTATTTACAATTTTTGAAAAGTTCGTTCGCTTAAGTAATAGTGTCAACTCCTCTCTTTCCTCTTTCTTCAAACTAACTACGTTTTCAATAATGCTTAAAATATTTTCTCTCTCATCACTATCTAATAGCAAGTTTAAAAACCCTAAAAAAGTAATCTCTTGTTCGGGCTTTAAGTTTTTAAATATTTTAGGTTGGATTGCATATAGTTCTTTGACAACGTCTATCAAATCGTTTCGTCTTTCCATATCGTATTTATTTGAGGAAAACTTCGGAAAGACTCCTTTCTGTACAAGTTTTTCAACTAGATCGTTTGCCCCAGTTTTTCTAATATAGTCTTTCTGCTTTTGGAATAAATAAGTGTCTAGGTCTTTTGCCAAATTCTTGAAAATAATATCATTTTGGTTCTTTCCAAACATCTCAGTATTCCCATCACTTTCATTATAATGAAAGTCATTGAAGTAGGTTGATTGAATATAAATGCTATGATGAAAATCGGCTGCATTATTATTGTAGGAAGTTAAAACTTTAGCAACCTCTTTTTGTTCACTATCTAAAAAGTAAAAATAATATTTGTCACCTATTTTTTCCCTCCAACGAACGTATGTTAAACCAAAGTCAAAAGTTCTTTCACTGCCTTTAATCTCAATTTGATGCTTTTCTTGCTCTTCTACTAGATGGTCAAAAACTACTGCTTCTCCATTTATTTTTAAGCTGAATTCCGAAGTTTTATTAAGTAATAAAAACCAGCCAAATTCTTTTGCGAGATATTCTTTAAATTCTCGGCTGGAAAAAGAGTAACCGGAAACACCAAATAACTCTTCCAATTTTAGTACCGTTCCTGTTTGATTTGAATTGGAAATTTTGTAATTAATGTCTTCGTAATAGTCTTTATCGTTTTGGTTGATAATTATATCATATTCCAGCAATTTATTTTCTGACAAGTAGACTGTATGCCATGTTGCTTTTCCAGAAAATGTTGCAAAAGAGAATCTTCCTTTTCCCCTTTTTCCTCGAATATATGATGACCTTTTTGACAGGTTTCGTTTTTTAGAATCTAAAAAAGCCCCAAAAGTTTCATGCAAGGTGGAAAGATCAATTCCATCACCATTATCAACAATGTTTAGTTGATATATTATGTCAATTGCATTTGTCTCAAAATTAAGTTCGATGTTTTTTGCTCTTGCATCATAGCCATTCCAAATTAATTCCGCCACTGCTTCCATATAATCTTTTGGTAACCCTGCAGTGTCAATACTTACATCATTGATGGTTGTTTTATTTTTCATAAGTTCTCTTTTTAAAGTGGCCAAACTAATACCTAAGCTTCTGTGCTTTTTATTGCCTCACGACTTCCCCTCCACTATCCCCACCTCCTCCTCCGTCAACCCATACAACTCATACACAAGCTTATTGATCTTTTCGTCTGTATAAGCTATCCGTTGGTTTAGCTGCTCTATCTTTTCTGATAAGGTTGTAGTTTGTTTTTGCTCATTTAATAATAGAAGATCCCCAACTAATTTTACAATTGTATTTTGAATTTTAGTATCGCTTGTATTAGCTTTGTTAATAAGTTTTAATGGTAGCCTTTCAACGTAAATCACTTTAATTTCGGAAAAAACTTTACCCACCATTTGAGGATTTTGAAGTTCAAAAATCTTTTGTAAAAAACTTGAGTTTAATAAGGCAAGCAGGTAGTTATAATTAAGAATTGATGATGCTTCTGGTTTTAACTTAATCACGTGACAAGAGTTAACACAAATAGAGTTATGTAAATCCAATCCAGCTCGTAGAACGTCATCTGTTCGCCGCATTAATATCTTTGGAGAAGTAAATAAATCATGTGTCCTTGGTGCCGCAAGACAGATACCATATTTAACATATTCTCGGCCATTTTGAATTTTGTACCTACCTATGTCTTCACCCCTTAAGAGGGGTAACATTCCCGACTTTTGTACTAATGAAGTATATGGTCGTTCATTTAAAGTCTCTGCAGTTTGAGAAGGGATGCCTTTTCCTTTTTCGTATAGCTTAACCCCAGCTTTTATTATAGTATAATCCCCAAAAGTGCTCATTGCACTTATTTTATTTAAAATAGTCAGCATTTCTGAACTATTTCTATAGTCAATTTTATTTAGCAAGTTTGAAAGAAATTCATTGATCTTCCTTGTATATCGTTGGTTGCCGTTAATAATTTGTACAGGTAGTTCTGGATCGCTAATAGTATTTTCAGCAATAAAGACAACAGTATCGACAATGGCATCCTTGAATGCCCATCCCGTCTGATTAATAGTCAATAATTTAGATTCCTTTAATAACCATTTTCTGAAGTCAGAACAACTTTCTAGGTCACAAAATGTATTTGGAACGATATAACTAAACTTCCCATCCTTCTTAACTAGTAATTTTGCTTGTGCGATAAAAAAACAGTATGAATCGGGAAATTTTTTTGCAATCTCAAACTTGTTTAATAAATACCCTAACTCAGGCTTAGTAAAGGTTGCACCGTACGGTGGATTTCCAATCACCACATCAAACCCCGGATTCCTTAAAGGTTTATCACTATTCCGCAATGGGCTAAACACTGCAGGAAATGTCTTCTGCCAACTAAATGGTTTTATCTTCTTTTCCTCCCCAAAGTCAAACTCCGTTTCATAAAAGTCAAGGTCTATCAGACTGTTGCCGCTTTTTATGTTGTTGTCAAGTGTTGGCAATACACGCTCACCAAACCGCATTTCAGCATTGATGCTGCTGCCTGTTTCGCCTTCCATACATTTCAGCAAAAGGCTTAATTTGGTAACCTCTACCGCCTGTGTGTCAAGGTCAACACCATAAATATTGTTGAGCAGTATTTGCTTCTTAAGTGAAGTAGTGAGATTGCCATCGGGAGTCAGTGGAAGTTTGTTTCGATGCTTGATGGCAGCTTCACGCACTTTGGTTCTTACTGAAGTATCGGCGGCTATTTCACTATCCGAAATAAAGTCAGGTTTGTAATAGTTGAGGTGCCACTTCAATAAGTAATCGTACGCACCAATCAAAAAACTACCACTTCCACACGCAGGGTCAACAATCTTTATTGCTGCCACTTCTGCAGGTGTCTTTCCTTCTGTTAGTTTGCCAATTGTATTTTCAACTATATACTCCACTATGTATTGCGGTGTATAGTACACCCCGCCTGCCTTACGCACTTCCGGCTTTTCTTCTATGACTGCCTTGTGCTTATCGTTTAGTTTTATCTGTTTTCCTAAAAACTGCTCGTAAGCACTGCCCAAAATTTCCACACTTAACACGCTAAACTCGTAAGGGCTTACGGGATAGTACAATTGGGTAATAATGTCTTTGAGCACTTTATCGTCAATGACCAATGAGGCACTTAGCTTATCTTTGCCAAAGTCAAACAGGCCGCTGTTGTATTTTTCATCAGCTTCCTTAAAATAGTCATAGAGATTGGAATAACCTGCGCCTTTGGTTTTGGTAGCGATGCTTTTTTGCAACCTACCATACTCTTCTACACCACGGTCTTCTGCTATCCGCAGAAAGATAATGCGGTCAATGGTTTGCTGCACGGTAAAGTTCAGTTCATCTTCTGTATAAGCAGGATTGCGAAGGGCAATGTTGTAAGCCAACTGTATGCGCCATTCATCCAACGAAGCAAGAAATTCTTTATCAACAGTAGTGGTTCCTTTTTTGTAACTGTCTCCGGCAATAAATTTGTCAAGTCCGCCCTTTAATACACGCTCTTTGGCAAAGGTGTTCCAGATAAAATCAAAATCTCCGAGGTATTGATCATAGGTCAGGTATTTGATACGACCGACAGCGGCTTTGTCTGTAGGGTTGGGTTTCTTGTTGCAATCGTACACCGCCAATTCTTCAAAATCGGTCAATATAGATATAGGCAGTTTTGCACTCCATGCATAGCGGCGAACCTGGTAGGCAGGCAGTATATCTGTCTTTACGGCAACGCTCGGTTTCTTTGCCTCCACAAAAAACAAACGTTTGCCACCCGGCAACCTGAAAGAATAGTCAGGAGCCTTGGTAGCGCCGCTCACTTTCACCCTGTCTTCATGGATTACTTCGCGGTACGCCTCTGCATATCCCTGGCTGTTGTCAACATCCCAACCAAGCGCTTTAAAAAATGGATCAACAAAGTCGCGGCGTACAAGTGTCTCATTATAATCGCTCTTTTTATAAGAAGCAAGCTGTTCGTGAAACCGTTCTACTAATTCGCCTATTGTATCGTAAGCCTGTTGTTTAGGTATCATGGAGCAATTAAATGAGCATGAAAATAGTTATTAATAAATCAATAGCAAAAAAACTGTTTTTCCCTTGCAAAATGCACGATATTTAGTTGTTGGTGACTTACACCAAGACAGAGGCATAAAACAAAAAAAAAATTTCCCTGTGGGGTCTCCTTCAAGGGAACCCACGCTTTTCAATTGAAATAATGCTCCTACAGCATGCCTCAAATGAATAAAAATTAATATTGGCAAAACCGATGCCGTTACCACACTCTTAGATGCCGTTACCCTACTCTTAGATGCCGTTACCACACTCTTACATGCCGTTACTACACACTTAGATGCCGTTACCACACTCTTAGATGCGGTTGTTGCACTCTTAGATGCGGTTCACACACTCTTAGATACGGTTATTGCACTCATAGATACGGTTCACACACTCATAGATGCGGTTGTTGCACTCATAGATACAGTTGTTGCACTCATAGATACGGTTCACACACTCATAGATGCGGTTGTTGCACTCATAGATACAGTTATTGCACACTTAGATGCGGTTAACACACTCTTAGATACGGTTAACACACACTTAGATACGGTTAACACACCCTTAGATGGGATTAACACACTCATAGATACTGCTCCGGTATGAAATATTAGCTATAAACTATAACCTATGAACTATAAACTATGAGCAACCCCCTAAACATTAACCCCCAACCCTTTAAATTCTTAATTTTTAATTTTTAATTCCTTTCTTTGCATCTCCCGGGGTGCCATGCACATTTGCAGGCTGAGATCATACCCGTAGAACCTGAACAGGATAATGCCTGCGAAGGGAAGGTCAACATATTTTATAAGCTACCTTCTCTGTTGCATTCTTTCTCCTGTTCCCATTTCTTTTAGTATTAAAAAATGAATGCAGCATGAAAC
This sequence comes from Segetibacter sp., assembly GCA_043733905.1. Classification (GTDB taxonomy): domain Bacteria; phylum Bacteroidota; class Bacteroidia; order Chitinophagales; family Chitinophagaceae; genus Segetibacter. Next base: position 8,233 of record JAYTGA010000291.1, on the reverse strand, counting down.
AGTTGATGGGTACGACCTTGGCCATTTTGGTGGCTTTTTTTTCTAACGCTCAATACAGTATTAAGGGCAGGGTGACGGAGCAAAACAAACAGGCTGTTGAGGCGGCTACTATTTCTGTTGAGAAAAACGGTGTCACTATAGCCAACGCCATCACGGCGGAGGATGGGTTTTTTGTAGTGAAAGGTATTTCCCGAAGGGGCAACTATGTGCTGCGTGTGGAACACATTGGGATGCAGCAAAAAACAGTGGCGGTGACGGTGAAAGAACAACAAACCGAAGCGAATGTGGAAGTGCATACTTACGCCTACTTCCTTGAGCCGCTGGAACTGAAATCGCTCCGTGCGGCGGACAAGGCGCCGTTTGCCAAAACCAACCTGGGTAAGGACTACATTACTCAAAACAACCTGGGGCAGGATCTGCCATTTCTTCTGAATCAAACTCCGTCGGTGGTTGTGAATTCTGATGCTGGCAATGGGATTGGCTACACCGGCATCCGCATTCGTGGCAGCGATGCTACCCGCATTAATGTGACACTCAATGGCATCCCCTATAACGATGCTGAAAGCCAGGGAACTTACTTTGTTGACCTGCCTGATATTGCTTCGTCGGTCAATAGCATACAGGTGCAGCGTGGCATTGGCACAAGCAGCAATGGTGCAGGTGCATTTGGCGCCAGCATCAACCTGAGCACCAATGAATTTAACGACAAGCCCGGTGGCGAAATCAACAACAGCTACGGCTCATTCAATTCATGGAAGAATACGGTGAAAGTCTCCTCGGGCCTTATCAACAGCCATTTTACGGTAGATGCAAGACTGAGCCGTATCAGCAGCGACGGCTACATTGACCGTGCTGCAACTGATCTTAAGTCGCTCTATTTTTCCACTGCTTATTTTGCAGATAAAACAAGCCTTCGTTTCAATTTTATTTCCGGAAAAGAAAAGACCTACCAGGCATGGAATGGTGTGCCACAGGATAGTTTGGCAACACACAGAACCTATAATTCAAGTGGCACAGAAAGACCCGGCGAACCATACAACAATGAAACGGATAACTATTGGCAAGACCACTACCAGTTGTTCCTGAATCATTCCATCAATAGCCGTTTGGCTTTTAACACCGGCCTGTTCCTGAGCAAAGGCCATGGCTATTATGAAGAGTATAAAGCGGCACAGGCTTATGCTGATTATGGGCTTCCTAATCCGGTGTTTGGTGCAGATACTATCAACACTACCGCCCTTGTGCGACAGCTTTGGTTAAGCAACAATTATTACGGGCAGATCTTTTCGTTGCAATACAAAACAAAAACCGACAAAGCCACACTGGGCGGGGGATGGACGAGGTACGAAGGCAATCATTTTGGCACCATCATATGGGCACAAAATATGGTGCCGAAAGACTTTGAATATTATCGCCACACGGCTACAAAGGCTGATTACAATCTTTATGCAAAATGGCAGAGAGCCATCACGCACAACCTGGATGTGTATGCGGATCTGCAATATCGCCATGTTGGTTACACCATGAATGGCTTTAAGAGTAACCCAACGATTGTGGTTGACCGCAAGTTTAATTTCATTAATCCCAAAGCGGGTCTTACATACACAGCCAACGGCTACCAGGCATTTATCAGCTATGCACTCGGCAACAAAGAACCCAACCGCGACGACTTTGAAGCTGGCAAAACACAACAACCAAAGCACGAAACCCTTCACGATTTTGAAGCAGGAATTGAAAGGAAATACAGCCGCTTTAGCTGGGGAGCAACTGCCTACTACATGCTTTACAAAAACCAGTTGATCCTCACAGGACAAATCAATGATGTGGGTGCATATACCCGTGTCAATGTACCTAACAGTTACCGCGTAGGCATAGAACTGCAGGCAAAGGCAAGCATCACTAATTGGTTCAATACCTCTGCCAACGCTACTTTCAGCCAAAACAAACTAAAAGCTTCCGACGAATACCTGGATGATTATGACAATGGCGGTCAAATAAAAATAGCGCACAACAATACTGATATTTCGTTCTCGCCTTCTATCACGGGAGGTGCAACGCTGAGTTTTATTCCAGTAAAAAACCTGGCAGTAAACTTCATTGAAAAATATGTTAGCCGCCAATACATGGACAACACGCAGGATAAAAGCCGAAGTCTAAATGCCTACTTTGTTCAGGATGCAAGAGTGACTTACAAAATCACCAATCCAATTGTTGAGGACTTAATATTGGTTGCCGCAGCCTACAATGTTTTTGATAAAAAATATGAACCCAACGGTTACACGTTCAGCTACATTTATGGAGGACAAAAGACGACTGAGAATTTTTATTTTCCGATGGCAAGAAGGAATTTTATGGTGGGGGTGAATGTTAGGTTTTAACATGGGGATTATGGAACACGATTAGACCTCACCCCAACCCCTCTCCAAAGGAGATGGGCAAGAAGAAGTAGAGTTTAGCTGGCTGTCGCCAAATATTTTTTAGCCAGCCAGCTATCTTTAACGGGAATAATCCAGTTGTTTTCCAATTCAGATTTGGTCAATACAATGTTGTTGAAATAAAGTGTATCGGCATTGATGAAGTCGTTATCAATACTATATTTTATTTGCGACAAGGGGAGCAATTGTACTTTGTCTTTAGTGAAAAAAGCAAGGTTTTGACGGTTAAACATATCCACCTTGAATGTTGCTTCAATTTGTTTAATCAGCCGTACACTGCTGTCGGTGCTGCATCCGCTAACACCAGCCTGTGTTTCATCCGCCATCAACACAATGAACTGCCCAAAGAACATGTTGGCATATCCCTTCACCTTAGCCCCATGCGAATTCCAGGAGGCTACAAAGTCTTCCATCATTTCTTCTATTTCCAATGCCTCACCCAACCCAAACAACCTGCTTGACTGATATACCCAAACCTTTGATGAAGCATTAAAATCTTCTGGCAAAAGGTGTTTATAGTCTAAATTCATACTCAAAAGGTTAATTGGTTTATTGGTTAACTGGTTAATTGGTTCTACATTGAGTCATTGAGAGATTTTCAAATTTTCAAATTGACATTGCCACAATTTCCGCCACATCCATCACAATTACGTCGTTTTCCTTCTCTTTATTTTTAACTCCGTCTGTCAGCATGGTATTGCAAAATGGACACGCAGCGGCAATGATGTTTGCACCGGTGTTAATAGCTTCTGCGCTTCGCTCAAAGTTGACATAAATGTTACCCTTTTCTTCTTCTTTAAACATTTGTGCACCACCTGCGCCACAGCACAAACCATTGCTGCGGCAGCGTTTCATTTCCACCAGATCTGCATCCAGGGCTTCCAGCACTTTTCTTGGTGCTTCATATACATTGTTGGAGCGGCCGAGATAGCAACTATCGTGGTAAGTAATTTTTCTGCCTTTAAAACTGCCGCCTTCTTTCATTTTTATGCGGCCTTCATCAATCAGTTGTTGCAACAATTGCGTGTGATGTACAACTTCGTAATGTCCCCCCAGTTCAGGATATTCATTCTTTAGTGTATTAAAACAATGCGGACAGGCTGTCACTATTTTTTTTACACCATAACCGTTCAATACCTGGATGTTATTGTAAGCCATCATCTGGAAGAGAAACTCATTGCCGGATCTGCGGGCAGGGTCGCCGGTGCAGGCTTCTTCTTTGCCCAAAATGGCATATTTCATTCCTACATGATTGAGAATGGTTGCAAATGCTTTGGTTATTTTTTGGGCACGCTGGTCAAAACTGCCTGCACATCCTACCCAAAATAAAATATCAGGTGTTTCACCATTTGCTATCATTTCAGCCATTGTGGGTACGTGCATTGTCCGTTATTTTTTTCAAAAGTAGGACAAAAACAATCTTTCATCGTTACAATAGCTGCTCTCGGATTTTATCAAAAAGATTTGCCCGGCATAGGATGGATTTGTTTTTGCAGGTTAACAGGCATGGCGGCGTTTTTCTTAGTATAATTGCATTTGTATTCAACTCCGATTTCATGGCAAACAAAAGTTTTACTATTTTTTATAAAGATGCTCCGCCGCAGGTAGAAGATGGCGATACATTGATGTTGGAAGCGGGCAAATCGCATATTGCTTTATTGCATAAAAAAAATAATAGCGGTAGCATTGCAGGGTTTGAACTGTTTACTTTTTCAGAAAATGAAGCCAGTTCTGCTGTCAGGCTTTTAAGTGCAATTGCCAATACTTCCCAACTCTTAAACCATCGTTTTGACAACGTAAATATTTACATCAACGATGAATTTTGTGTGCCTGTTCCTGCGGATAAATTTGAAGTAAATCTTGCAGATGATTTCCTGAAAATTGTTTTTGGAACAATTGAAAAAAGATCTGTTCATTATAACCGGATAGATGCAAAACCGGGTATTGTTAACGTGTTTAGTTTGTCCCAGGAAATGCTGGAAGTATTGAACGACCGGTTTGGCAATTTTAAAATATTTCATAGCTGGACATGTGTGCTTAACAGGCTGGAAAGCAGGAATTACCTCACTTCTGTCCAATTAATTTATGTGCAGTTTTACAACACTCATTTTATCACAGCGATTATTAAGAATGGGAAATTGCAAATGATACAGGCATTTATTTACGAAAATCCTGAAGATGTGCTGTATCAGCTACTGAATATTTGCACCCAGTTTGAACTGACCACCAACGATGTGCAACTGGAAGTATGCGGATTAATAGATCCTAACTACAAACTGTTTCGGGAACTCACAAATTATTTTAAAAATATTGTTGCAGACAAAGCAGATATCAATCATTTGCTTATTAATGTAGATGAATATCCTCCACATTATTTTACGCCATTTTTCAATCTTGGATTATGAGAATTATTTCAGGTGAATTTGGGGGCAGAAAAATAAATCCTCCGGCAAACATGCCTCACACAAGACCTACAACCGACATTGCCAAAGAGGGGTTGTTCAATATTTTGCAGCACAGAATGAATCTTGAAGGTATTAAAACACTTGATTTATTTGGCGGCACAGGCTGCATCAGTTATGAACTGGCATCAAGAGGTGCGGTTGATTTGACAATCATTGAAAAAGATGCTGTCATGCAAGATTTTATTAAAAAAACCATGGACATGCTAAAAGTGGATTATTGTAAAGCCATCAGAATGGATGTATTTTCCTACCTATCCGCTTGCAACGAACAATTCGATTTTATTTTCGCAGGACCGCCGTATGCATTGGGAACTATTGATGAACTTCCTAAAATAATTGTAGAAAAAAAACTTATAGCTGACAAAGGCTTTTTTGTGCTGGAACACACGCCCAGAAACGATTACACCAATTTTGCAGGGTTCGATTTTCAGAGAAATTATGGCACTACTTTGTTTTCATTTTTCAATAATCAGACAATCCAAAATAAGGGTTAAAAATTGATTTACTTTTTTGCTTTTAGTAAGAAAATATCTCTCTGGTTACGCCTTTGTCTCTCTTACAATTTTGACAAATTCTGTTACAAATTGTTCTTTCTAACAAAACAATAAGAATTTATTTTCAAGCAGCCAAAAATTTTGACCTCTAAAAAAGGGTGTTTTCACCCTTTTTTCACCCGGATATTTGATTCAACTTTGAGGAATCAAAATAATCATAAACGGGGGTTAATGTTTATTTAGAGGCTTCCTTTCCAGGAAGCTTTTTTTATGTGAAATTTTCTTGAAAAGATCATTATTTTCCTCTAAAGTCAATCGAATCTTTGATTTCTCCGCAGGTAAGCATCTTCTTTCCAAAGTACGGATTTTTAATGTCGTTGGATGCACTCAGCCAATAAGCTCCCTGGTCTTTAAAGGCCATTGGGCAAAATTGGTGATACAAAACCTGCTGATCATACCTGACAGTTCTTACCAGGTCATACATATTGTCGCTGATCACCTGAAATGATTTACGCATTTCTTCTATGTCTTTTTGATCAGACAAAGCCATGGCCTCTGCGCCGATAGATTCTACGTAGCCTTTAGCCATTTCCACAATACTTTGGTCTGCTTTCAGATCAGTTAGTTTTAAACTATCGGCAGCATTCTTTAGTTCTTTAGCTGATACAACTGCCAGCGTATCATTTGACAAAACCAACCTGTCTTTTAAATGTAAATAAACAGTGAGAAAATGATCAAAATCGCTGTTGAATGTTTTTGAATTTTTTGACTGGGAAAGTGGTTCATCTTTTTTTGGTGTTTCTGTTTCCGCGTTTTGATCCTTGTTGCCATTACAAGCCGCCATTATTGCAAAAACTGCTATTGCCAGATACTTTTTCATAAAACTTATTTTGGCAAAAATATAGTTTACAAAGAAATAGCTGGAGTGAATTTTACAAGCAACCCATAACTCAACATTTTGATTACTTTCATGACTATAACCCAGCTATAACCTCTTCCTTCAACCTAACACTTATCTTTGCTTTCTATGCATTATGTTACAGTTGAGGGTTTGAGTAAGAGCTATGGTATTAATCCGCTTTTTGACAATATTTCTTTTCATATCAGTGAAGGCGACAAAATAGCCCTGGTGGCAAGAAACGGGGTGGGCAAGAGTACGCTGCTCCGCATTCTGAGCGGGCAGGAAACGCCTGATGAAGGCAAAGTCTGGATCAATAAAGGAGTCACCGTTGCCCTGTTTGAACAAGACCCTAAGTTTGATGAATCAAAGACAGTATTGGAGAATATTTTTCACACGGAAAATCCGGTGTTGAAAGCCATTCAGAACTATGAGGCAGTCATTGAAGAAGACGAAGACATGAAGCTGACCGGCAAAGAAAAAGAAGCCCATGAACAACGCATTATGTCGGCTTTGTCGCAAATGGATGAACTGGATGCGTGGGGTTTTGAATCTAAGGTGAAAGAGATTTTAGCGAAGCTGAATATTCACCATTTGCAACAGTCTGTCAGCAACCTGAGCGGAGGGCAGCGCAAACGGGTGGCACTGGCGCAAACGTTGATAGACATTGGCTTTGAGCATCAGCACACCTTCCTCATCATGGATGAACCGACCAACCATTTAGATGTGGAAATGATTGAGTGGCTGGAACATTACCTGAATGGCGAGCATGTAACTCTTTTGCTTGTAACCCACGACCGTTATTTTTTGGATGCAGTTTGCGATGAAATATGGGAAATGGAACGCAGCTACTTGCACACTTACAAAGGTGACTACGCCAACTATCTTGAAAAAAAATCTGCCCGGCTGGAAAGTGAACTGGCAACCATAGACAAAGCCAAAAACACCTGGCGAAAAGAACTGGAATGGATGCGTAAACAGCCAAAGGCAAGAACCACCAAAAGTAAAAGCCGCCAGGATAATTTTTATGAAATAGAAGCCATTGCTAAAAAGAAAATAGAAGATGCACAATTGCAACTGGAAGTAAAAATGAGCCGCCTTGGTGGCAAAATAGCCGAGCTAAAAAAGGTGAATAAAAGCTATGGCGACAAGGTCATCATGAAGGGCTTTGACTACACATTTACCAAAGGCGAAAGAATAGGTGTGGTGGGTAAAAATGGAGTTGGAAAAAGTACGTTCCTCAATATTTTGCAGGGGTTGGAAATGCCCGACAGCGGCAAAGTTAACATTGGAGACACGGTCATCTTTGGCAATTTTAGCCAGCAGGGGCTTGAGTTTAAGGATGATATGCGGGTGATAGAATATGTCAAAACATTCGCCGAAAGTTTTCCTTTGGCCAAAGGCGGCAGCATCAGCGCATCGCAGTTTTTGGAACTGTTTCTTTTTCCCGGCGATAAACAATACACCTACCTCAGCAGCCTGAGCGGAGGCGAGAAAAAGCGGTTACAATTGCTTGTCATTTTGTTTCTAAATCCCAACTTTCTCATCCTGGATGAACCGACGAATGACCTTGATTTGCCAACGCTTGCTGTGCTGGAAAATTTCCTCAGTGACTTTCAGGGTTGCGTTCTCATTGTAAGTCACGACCGTTATTTCATGGATAGATTGGTGGACCATTTGTTTGTGTTTGAAGGCGATGGCGTTATCAAAGACTTTCCCGGAAACTATAGCCTGTACAGGGAAACATTGAGGGACAGAGATAAACTACCAGCTAACTTTCTGATGAAAGAAGAGATAGCAGAGCAAAAGCCTGAGGCCAAGCAACAGGTCAAAACAGACACGGCTAAAAAAGCAACTTACAAAGACAAAAAAGAGTTTGAACAACTTGACAAAGAACTGAAAGACCTGGAAGCCGAAAAGAAAAAGCTGGAAGACAGCTTC
>JAYTGA010000290.1:0-7981 GCA_043733905.1 Segetibacter sp. | reverse complement strand
GCGAAAAGACTGTGAAAAACTGAGGAATGACAGGCTCAGAAAAATTAAAAGGGCGACTATTCTCATCTCGAATATGGGTTTATTTCACAAGCCTGACTCTACATGTGACAGACGTAAAATCTGCCACAAATGGTGCAAATGCAAAAATCAGTTTTTTTCTGAAAACTACATTTAAATAGTTTTTTATGAAAATGAATGAAACATGTTTTTAAAAACCAGGTTTTGTTTCACAATTTTAATATGCTCCAACTCTCCAAAATTTTGTTGTATTTATTAGGCTATTCCACGCTTTAGAAGTGACTGCTTACTTTCGCAGTTTAGTGACTACTTCTTTTTCTAAGAAACGACAATATAATGGCAAAGGTTTTTACAATAACACACGGTCTTGAAAACATGGGAGCACTGAAGACCGGGGGACAAGGTAGTGTGTACAAAGGGCGGCGTGTGGGCGAAATAATCACTGCCATTAAACTGCTGCCAACGCCCATTTATTCAGAAAGCGTGGAGGATAAAAACTACCGCGATTTTCAAAACGAAGTGCAGAAACTGAAAGAGGTCAATAAAGTACCCAATCCCAATGTTGTCAAGATTTTGAGTTCGGGTCTTAGCGAAACGGGCAATTTTCCATTTATAGAAATGGAATACATTGACGGCCCCGATCTTGAAGAACTTTTGAACCCTCCCCATGACCCGGTCTTTACCATAAAAGAAGCAGTGAAAGTGGCCGAGCAACTGTCGAACGCACTTGCCCACTGTCACAAATACGATGTGAAACACGGCGACATCAAAAGCAACAACATCAAGCTGAACCTCAACACAGGAAATTATGTTTTGCTCGATTTTGGCCTTGCCGTCATGAACGATGAACAGCGGCGCACAAGCCTGCGACAGGCCGGTGCGGTTGAGTTTATGGCACCGGAGCAAAACGAAGGCGAGATGCTTTTTCAAAGCGATGTGTATAGTTTTGGCGTGGTAGTTTATGAACTGCTCGCTGGCCGTGTCCCCTTTCCGCTGGAGGACAAAACTGAAACAGCCCGCAACCATGTGCGGCTGGCACACATGGAAACCCTGCCGCCGGATTTGCTGGCTTTGCGCAAGCAAAACTTACCCGTGTCATGGTCGCCTGAGCGGCGTGAAAGGGAAATGCAGATACCTGAATGGCTGGTCACACTGGCCTACACTTGTTTGAGAAAAAAGCCCGACACACGTTTTGCCAATGGCATGGAACTACACGATTTCATTGTTTACCACGCCACGCCTTTGTTGTCTGCCGACAAAATGACCACTCCCCTTTTCAGCAAAGCAAACAGCGATGTGGAAAAGGAACAACTAAAGCAACAACTGGCACAGCAGAAGCAACAGATGGCTGTTTTGCAAAAAGAAATGGAAGACTTGAAAGCATCTGCCCGAAACAATGACTCAACATTTGCCCCGCAGCCTGTTCTTGACCAACCGCAACAAAGCAAGGGTATTTCGCAAAATACTTTTGTCTTGATTTTGCTACTGGTTCTCGGCCTTGCAGGATTTTCTCTTTATTCTTTTTTCAATTCTGGTAAAAAAGACAACTTAGCTGCATCTGCAACAGATAGCACAACTGCTCCAGACACATCAACCCTGCAAAACCATGTGAACACTCAACTTTCGCCCATGACCAAAGAGCAGGAAGAGCAGTTGAAGAAACACAAAGCAGATTCCATAAAAGCAGTTCAGACTGCAAAGCTGGCAGCACAGCGGGTCAAGGATTCCCTGGCAAAGTTGAATGCTGACACAACAGATAAAATTACAGTTAATACTCCACCAAACAAACCGTCAAAAGCAGTGCAATACATGGTGGTTTCCAAAGCATATTTTTACAGCACACCCGACGAGGCCACACGCCGAAATGTGTTTGTGCAGCCCTCCAACTCAGCCATTGTAAATGCTGAAGATGAGCAGGGCGATTTTGTATTTGTTTCCTTCACCACCACAAAAGGAGAGGTGTCAAAAGGATGGCTTCGTAAAAAAGATCTGCAGCAATTGTCGGAATGATTTTTTGAACAACTTTTACATTTTTTGTGTAAGAAAAATAACAGTTTTGAAGGATTGAAGTAAGCTTTGTTTTAAAACGATTGAAAATGGAAAAAGAAGAACAATTCATAAAAACATTGCTGCAAAATCTGAATGGTCGGACACAACATTTTCCGGCGAAAGAAACCTGCAGACTGTTTGTTGATGAGCTTTTTTCCTTTTTGTTTTTGTGTGACATGGAAGAAACTTCAAGGCAGGAAACATTGCTGCAGTATTATGAAAAACTGAATCAAAGTTTTGAGAAGATTTTAGAGACCATTTTCAGCAACGCTGCGCTTTCCAAAGCACTAACTGAAAAGCTTTTTGCTTCTTTGCCGGGCATTTATGAATTGCTGCTACTGGATGCCAAAGCCATCTGCGATTCAGATCCTGCTGCACACAGCATTGATGAGGTGCTGGTGGCCTACCCTGGTTTCTTTGCCATTTTTGTTTATCGGATTTCTCACCAGCTTTATGTGCTGAAACTTTATACGCTTGCCCGCATCTTCAGCGAATATGCGCATAGCAAAACGGGGATAGACATTCACCCCAGAGCTACGATTGGTGCTGCTTTTACCATAGATCATGGTACAGGCATTGTGATTGGCGAGACTACAAATATCGGCAACCATGTGAAGCTGTACCAGGGTGTCACACTGGGTGCGCTGAATGTGTCAAAAGACAAAGCAGCGATGAAAAGGCATCCCACCATCGAAGACCATGTGGTGATTTATGCAGGTGCAACTATTCTTGGTGGAGAAACCGTGATTGGCAAAGGCAGCATAATTGGTGGTAATGTCTGGCTAACATATAGCGTACCCGACAATTCGGTGGTCTATCACAAAAGCGAAATTCATGTGAAAGACAACAATCCTTTTCCCGAACCACTGAACTTTGTCATTTAAATCACACGTTTACCTGCTTTCATTTACTTTATTCAAAAGCAATTCATTTCTATGAATAATTTTGGGGTAAGCCTATTTTCACCAAACACTAAAAATCAAAACAATCATGAAAGCAAACTCAGTCTTAGACCTCATTGGAAATACGCCGCATGTGCGGCTCAACAAACTCTTTAGTCCCGACTATGAAGTGTGGATGAAGCTGGAAAAACAAAACCCGGCAGCCAGCATCAAAGACCGCATAGCCCTGTCCATGATAGAAGATGCGGAGCAAAAAGGGTTGCTAAACAAAGACAGTGTTATCATAGAACCAACATCGGGAAACACTGGCATTGGCCTGGCAATGGTGGCTGCTGTGAAGGGATATCGCCTGGTCCTGGTAATGCCGGAAAGTATGAGCATTGAACGGCGGAGACTGATGTCCATATACGGTGCCGAATTTGTGCTGACACCAAGAGAGAAAGGCATGAAGGGTGCCATTGAAAAAGCAAAAGAAGTGGCGGCTGAAACGCCCAACTCATGGATTCCATCGCAGTTTGACAATCCGGCAAATACAGAGATACACAGGAAGACAACAGCACAGGAAATCATCAATGATTTTGGTGACGGGCTGGATTATGTGATTACCGGTGTGGGTACTGGTGGACACATTACCGCCATAGCGGAAGTGGTGAAAGAAAAGATGCCAAACCTGAAAGTATTTGCGGTAGAGCCTGAACTGTCGCCGGTTCTGAGTGGTGGCGCACCATCGCCGCATCCGTTGCAGGGTTTGGGGGCGGGTTTTGTGCCTTCCATTCTTAACACATCTGCATTGGACGGCATCATTACCGTGAGTAAAGAGCAGGCATATTTATACACACAAAGGCTGGCAAAGGAAGAAGGAATTTTAGGGGGCATATCAACAGGAGCCGCACTGGCAGCGGTTGCAAAGCAATTGCCCGACATTCCCAAAGGCTCCAAAATACTGACTTACAACTATGATACTGGTGAAAGATACCTTTCGATTGAAGGGTTGTTTGCTTAAGTTAATTAGGAATTAGGAATTAGAAATTAGGAATTAAACTTTTGAAAGGTTGGCAAACGTTGGAAAGCATTTAAGTGAATGAATTGGTTATTTAAAAGAATGACGATGAAAAGTTCTAAAAAGTTAAACTCTCAACCCCCAACTAAACTCTAACCTCTAAACCCTAAACTCTTATAAAAAAAAAGCCTCTTTATTGCGCTAAAGAAGGCTTCTTTTTTATGTGGATGATGAACATTGCACAAGCTCATTACCTTTACCATTCAAACTAATTTTTTTATGAACGACAATGTACACTACGCTACTGTGACCGATGCAATCAACAACCTGAGGCAACAAGGCTATACCATTGACTTTAACCTGGAAGGCGATTTCCTGATGGCGAACAATGAAAAATTTGGAGCGGATGATTTTCGCATTGCAGACACCTATCGCTACGAAGGAAACTCCGATCCGGCAGATGAGGCGACTGTGTATGCTATTGAATCCGTATCAGGATTGAAAGGCATTTTGGTGACGGGTTACGGCATGTATTCAGACACTGTCTCTACAGAAATTTTGAAGAAACTTCATTTTTAAAAAGCAATAGACCTAAGTAACCGTTGCAGATTTTGGCAAAAACAAAGACATGCAAAACAAAGAAATTGACAAGCTTCTTTCAGAACAAAATGAACAGGTAAAGAAACTGCATCAAATAGTAGAGGACACGGTGAAGGAAGAAAAACTGATGATTGAAAACCTGCTGAATCCGCCAAAAGAAATCATTACCCGTGGTCAAAGCATTTCTGATAAAGTTGCCCGCTTTGGCGGAAGCTGGAAATTTATTATTTCGTTTGGCGTGGTGCTGACACTGTGGATTGTTTACAATTCATTTGCAATAGGAAAAGCAGATTTTGATCCTTACCCATTCATCCTTATGAACCTGATTTTGTCGTGCATAGCGGCTTTGCAGGCGCCCATCATCATGATGAGCCAAAACAGGCAGGAAGAAAAAGACAGGATGAGAAGTGAAAATGACTACCTGATTAATATGAAGGCTGAAATGGAAATTCGCAGCCTGCACCAGAAAATAGATTTGCTGCTGGAAGAGCAAATAAAAACGCTGTTTGACACACAGGCCAAGCAGTTTACAATGCTGGAGGACATGGCGAAAAATTTGAAGGTGCTGTGTGAAAGGAAAGGATGAAGGCGTAGCCAACTGTGAAAACCATTAAACTCACAATTGACATGTCATTGCAAAACAACCATTGTCCAGCAGAATAATAATTACTTTTATCCGCAGAAAAGTTAGTATGAAAATAACAAAAATTGAACTAAAAGACTTTCACCAGTTCAAAGATTTGACGATTGATTTGACCTATCCAAAAGGGCATGATAAGGAAGGGCAACCGTTGGATAAAGTTTGTTTTATTGGGCAGAGTGGAACGGGGAAAACGAGCTTGTTGGAGTTGATTCCAAAGTTTTTATTTGACTATGATACTAATCTTACCAAAAATTCTTATGAAGATTCTTTGAATAATATTATATGCCATATAAAATTTGGCAAAGAATATAATTATCAAGGAAAGTTCATTGTAAGGCATATACTTCAGGAAGAAAAATCTTTATTAGAATCATTGAGAAGTGTTCATTCACACAATTTTGAAGAAAAGTATGAAACAAAAAATAGATTTATTGGTTTAATGTATGATCTTAAATTCCTTGAAGAATGGCTTAGTTTTAGTTCTTCTAAAATGATTTATTTTCCAGCAAATTTGAATTATGAAATAGAAGTAGATGCTGAAAGCAAAATCGAAAAGAATAAAATTATTGACTTCAGTAAAGAAAAAATCTCATCAATATGGCATTTGATTCTTGACAAAATACAATCTTATCAGGAACAAGAACTACAAATAAGGCAAGAAATTTCAAAAACAGTTGAGCAGGCATCAAATAATTTAGACATTATAAAACTGGCTTTAAAAAATCTTGAAGACTGGAAAAAAACAGAGTTTAATCCTATTCAGGATATTGCCGACAATTGCTTAAACCATTTATTAGAACCTTTTAAACTCCGGGTAAAAACAGAATTAGATATTAAAAGCAAAGATGACCTCGGTTTCATAAAACTAGAAGATTACAACGCTAATGAAATACCAAATGGCTTGTGGAGTACTGGTACCAAGCAAGTGGTGTTGAGTGCTATGCCTTTGTACTTGTTAAAGCCCAAACACACCATAATTTTATTTGACGAACCAGAGCGTTCGTTATACCCCGATTTACAAAGATTTGTCATTGATTTTTACACATCTCTTACTGAGAACTGCCAGTTTTTTTATTCCACTCATTCTCCCATCATCGCTTCTAATTTTGAACCCTGGGAAATTGTGGAGTTGAAGTTTGACAAGGAAGGACATGTTTACAGGGAGCTTTATTATGAAGGTGAAAACCATGTGGACAATTATAAGTACAACCCCCGCTACATGCGGTGGGATGATATATTGCAACGCATCTTTGACATGGAAAACGATGGCAGCCCGCTGCGCAAAGAAAAGCTGGATGAACTGGCTACTTACAATGTAAAATATAAAAAGCTGACCAAACAAAATAAGCAGGAAACTGAAGAAGGTGTAAGCATTTTGAAAGAAATACAAAAACTGTCAAAAGAATTGTCAACCTGGGAAAATTAGTTATGCAACCAATTACTAAAATACCTTTTAAACTGCCATCCAACTACCAAAGCTGGCTGGAAAGTAACCCTGCTGATGATAAGAATTTTCGCAGTTCTTATGATGACATTGTAATGAACCTGTACAAATGCCAGAATGGTGTTTGCGCTTATACTGAATCTTTCATTTGCCCGCCAGAATTGTTTGATGATAGAAACTGGGAAACTGGAGGATATGTCATTCTCGATGAATCAGAATTTTCCCGTGTGGATCATAGGGGTGAATTAGAACATTTTGATCCCGAAAATAAGAAAGTCCGGTATTGGAACTGGGAGAATCTGTTTATGATAGATTCAAAAATTAATAGCATCAAAACCAACAAACCTGTCCACAATTTTTTAAAGCCGGACTTGTTGGATTATAGCCCCGAACTCTATTTTGAATACGATGACCAAACTCACCGTTTCATTCCTCATACCGACATAGAAGATACTGAATTGATCTCACAAATTAAATACATGATTGATGAGGTACTTTGCCTCAATCATGGAGTTGTGAAAGTAGATAGGAAGAACTACATCAATGAATTAATGGACAAAAAATTGCGAGGTCAGAATTTTGTCATTGACAGGTTTTTCACTTCTGTAAAATGGGTTTTAGAAGATGATTAATTCCCTTCCTTATTGTCGGTAAAATACATGCAGAAGGCGAAAAATATCGCTTGCTTTTGTTAATTTGTACTTTGTTTCCAAAATCTATAAACTTCTACTTGCATCCATCACTTTTTGTTAGCGGTTATTTTTGACAGCCTTCATAAAATGAAAAAATTATTTACAGGAGTTGTCTTTACAACTATTTTGATTCATTCATTTGGACAGAATAAATACCAAAATGATTTCGATTATTACAACAAAACAATCAAAGAAAACTATGCTTATTTTGACAAACAAAAAACGCATTGGGATAATGTAAAGTCAATCTATCAGCCACTTATAGACACTTGCAGTTCACGAAACAGCTTCATTCAAATTCTCGAAAAAACGCTGAATGAATTATACAACGGACACAATTTCTTAAACACAAATACCGACCAATCAAACAGGTTAATTCCTACAGGTTCTGATTTGAAAATCGTTTATAAAAATGGAGGGTTTTTCGTGGATGAGGTAAGAGAAAAATATAACGCAGACTTATGTGGCATAAAGAAAGGCATGCAGATAGTTGGCTATAATGGGGTTTCTATAGAAGATGCTATAAAGCCTTTATTATACTTCACAAGGTGTAAATTAGTGAATTGTTTTTGTCAAAGAATTGGAAGTTGAGTGATAATAGCGTTTGCATTTCTGGTTTGAAATTTTGGTTGA
>JAYTGA010000289.1:0-9326 GCA_043733905.1 Segetibacter sp. | reverse complement strand
ACCCGTGCAGGGCAGCGATCTCAGGCCCGACGAGACGTCGTTCGCGGCGGTAATGCAAGCCGGCACATATGGATGGTGTGTTCAGCCATCCGCTAACCTCTGCAGTGAAACCCTTGCCAAATGTGTAGGTATGCTGGTTGTAATAGTTCAGAGTGGTCACATTCAGCTTCAGGATTTTGCCCACGCCAAAGTCAGCACGGAAGCGACTTTGATTCACGTTCAGGTTGGCGTAAATGTTATAGTGCTTGTTCACCGTGATGGGTGCGCCAATGTTGATACTATACACATCTTGCGATGCCAGGTTTTTGTTGGTAATGAAGCTGGCATTGGTACGGGTGGTGTCGGTAATAACCGTGATGTAGTCCGATATGTGACTATAGTTCAGGCTCGTGGTCAGGAATGAATTGTAAGTGTGGCTGAGCCCAAAACTATTCGTGTATTGGGGACGTAGAAAGGCGTTTCCTTTTTGGTAAGTCAGTTCGTCCAGTTTGTTTTCAAAAGGGTTCAGATCCTGGTAGCTTGGGCGGTCTATGCGGCGGCTGTAATTCAGGTTGAACTGGTGTTTGGGATTGACCGTGTAGCTGATGGCTCCGCTGGGGAAGAAGTCAAGGTAGCTTCTTTTTACCACTTCAAATGTATCGTTGAGTGTCTGTTGGTTCTTGGCATTCAGTGTACCGTTACTCCTGGTTTGCTCTGCACGAACGCCTAACTGGTAGCTCCATTTTTTGAATGAACGGTTATAATTCAGGTAGGCTGCACCAACATTTTCTGTATAGGTAAAGCGGTTGCTGCGGCTGTAGTCTATTTGCTTTTGGTCGTTTATTACGTTAAAGAAATTGAAAGTGTTATCCGTTTTTACCGAAGCATATTTTACACCAAAACCAAACTTGCCTTTTAGCAGGTTTTGCTCGTAGTCGGCCTTGGCAGTGTAGATGTCAATGTTGACAGGTGTTTCGTTAGCAAAGATTCTTTCACGAAGCATGGTCTCAGTGATGTAATCTGAGTAATAATTGGGCTGAAAACTGGTGCTGCGGTTGGTGAACCATCCGCGGTCGGCATCAATATTCAGCTCGTGTCCGCTTGTGTCCACATAGCGGTAATTCAAATTCAGGTTGTTGTTGGCCCTTCGGGAAACCACATTGTTTTGTGCAGTCAGTACTTGCTGTGGTTGCTTGGTGTCTTGTGGCGAAATGAGGGTGTTGCCACGGGTAAACTCATCATTGCTGCCAAAGTTCCCATTGTACATGAAGCCAATGGTGTTTTTGTTGTTAATGAAATAATCAGCCCCTGCTTTTGCATTGCCGCCTTTGTTGCGATAATTGCTGATACTATGCTGATCGTAGATGCTATCCACCTGCTGCCGGTATATGTTGATGTAGCCAAACCCCAAGCCTTGATCCGCACTGATGTTGCTAAACAGGTTCACCTTTTTGTTGCGATAATTCAGGCTCAGGTTGGCATTGCCATTAGCATATATTCCCTGGTTGTAACCTGCAGATGCAGAGCCATTAGTACCATATTTTTTGTTCTTTTTAAAACGAATATTAATGATGCCTGCATTGCCGGCAGCATCATATTTAGCCGATGGGTTTTCAATCATTTCAATGGCTTCAATGTCAGTGCTTTGTACAGACTTCAGGTAAGCAGCCAAGTCTGTACCCTGCATGGGGCTGGGTTTACCGTCAATGTAAATACGCACACCGTTTTTACCTTTCATGCTGATATTATCGTCCTTGTCCACCGTGATGCCGGGGCTTTTTTGCAAAAGTTCCAACACGTTGTTGCCTGTTGCATTAATGCTGTTTTCAACATTGAATACTGTTCGGTCTGCTTTCACCTCAATCATAGGCTTCCTGGTGGTTGAAACAGTTACTTCTTTCAGTTTTTTATCTGCCGGAGCAAGTGTTGCAGATGGCACGCTATAAGCCTGTCCATCTGTTAGTTCAAACTTTGTGGAATACCAGTCTTTGTAATTAACGCTGGTGATCTTGATAAGGTAGTCGCCTGATTTTATTTTTTCAAAAGAATAATTACCATTGCTTTCGCTGATCGCCGCTTTGTTGAGCGAACTGTCTTTAGCAACAAGCAGTTCAATTGTTGCCGCCGTCACTGGTTTAGATACCTGATCAGCCACAGTGCCTTTGACTGAAGATGTATTTTGAGCAAATCCCATTGCTGCTGTCATGATTGCCAATGCGGCAAATAAACTTTTAATCATAGCCTTTTGTTTTAATTGGAAGCAAAACTATTTTGTTTTTCAACACAGCTTTTATTGATTTGTATGAGCGGTTATAAAAGATGTATGAGAGTATAAACGGTCAAAGCCAATGAAGGTTACAATTGTTTTATGATTTTAATGGTCTTTTCGTATGAACGAATAGAACATTTTCTGAAAAGTTATCAATGCACAAAACATTACCTCCTCATGCAAGTTCAAAGTGATTAATAGTGCTCAAATGACTGAGATTTGTTATTAGATTTATAATTGCACTATCAACCGCCATTGTTTAATTTGCACTCGCAATGTTATTAGTGAGCAAAACTTTTTTATTTACAATTTTAGTTTTGATGATTTCCTGCAGTACGCAAAATAAAGTGGCTATGCAAGCACATGATATTTCACATGCCATCAGGCTCAAACCGGGGGACGACCTTCGCCATTCCATTCAGCAATTTGTCAACGATCATCACACGAAGGCTGGTTGGATAGTGACCTGTGCCGGCAGCTTAACGGTTTATAACATTCGCTTTGCAAACATGCCTGACGGTACCACAGGCACGGGACATTTTGAAATAGTCAGTTTGACCGGAACTTTGTCCGAGAGCGGATCACACATCCACATCAGCATTGCCGACAGTACAGGCAAAACAATCGGTGGTCATTTGCTGGAAGGTTGTAAAATTTACACGACAGCAGAACTCATTTTAGCAGAATCAAGCCATTATATTTTTAAAAGAGAAAAAGACGGCAGCACTCCGTTGGAAGAATTGCAGATAAGTGAAAAGGCCGGGCTGTGATAATAAATGGTATTGCCTTGACTCCTTGATATTCGTTTAAGCAGAATCATCTGTATGATGATCTCAGCTTTGGTTCCAATGGCATTCTCACATTTTATCTTCTATAAAATTGCTTTCTTTGCAGCCATAATCATGCTTACAAAAATTCATTACGATCAATGCCCCTGTTGTGGCAGCGTGGCAATTGGTCATTGTTTCGACTGTGTGGATTATACTGTGTCTAAAGAAATGTATGAAGTGTGGAAGTGTAGCAATTGCACATTTCAGTTTACGCAAAACGTGCCTGATTCACTACACATTGGTCCCTATTATCAGTCGGATGCGTATGTGTCGCACAGCGATACAAAACAAGGTGTCATAAACCGTTTGTATCATTTTGCACGAACCATTACCCTGAAAACAAAGCTGCGGCTGGTACAAAAATCAACACAATTAAAACAAGGAAACTTGCTGGACTATGGTGCAGGCACAGGAGCTTTTGCTCACATGGCCACAATGGCCGCCTGGACGGTCACCGGTCTTGAACCTGATGACACAGCCCGGCAAAATGCGCTGAAAACTCACGGACTTTCCCTGGAACCTTCAATAAATCTTCAACAGTTACCATCTGCTTCGTTTGATGCCATTACCCTTTGGCATGTGCTGGAGCATGTTCACGATCTCAATACTACGATTGAGCAATTTCAGCGCATCTTAAAATTTTCTGGAAGACTGCTGATTGCAGTGCCAAACTACACCAGTTTTGATGCACATTATTACCAACAGTTTTGGGGTGCTTACGATGTGCCGCGGCATCTTTATCATTTTTCACCCAAAGCCATGCAGGTGTTGATGGAACAAAACGGTTTCACCATCGAAAAGAAATACCCCATGTGGTTCGACAGCCTTTATGTAAGCATGCTCAGCGAAAAATATAAGAAAGGCAAGAATAGTTATCTAAGCGCATTGTGGATTGGGATTTTATCAAACTTAAAAACCCTTTTCAGCACCGATAAATGCAGCTCTGTTATTTATGTAATGAAGAAGAAATAAAATTAGGTGTGAAGTGTTAAGTGTAAAGTGTAAGGTTACTTAACACCTTACACCTTAAACTTCACACCTAAACACTTACTTATACTTATACTCAATCCTCCCCATTTCCTCCCTCTTTTTGTTGTAAGCAGTTTCTTTTATTTTTAGTCCGTCTGTGTTGTAGGCATATTTCCAGATCAGGTAGTTGGCAATACCGTCTTGTCTCTGGATCATCTGACCAAGGTGGCCTGTGTTGTCATATTCAAACATGAAGTCGGGTAAAAGTTTCTGTGCTTTGGCACTAAAACGCACAATGTCAGTCAGTTGTTTTTTTGCATTGTAATAATAATAGTAGGTCTCTATCAGGCGGCTGTTTTTCTGCCATCTTTCTTCCGAAACATTTTCATTTTCATCGTAAGAAAATGTGACAGTGGTGCTGTCTGTAGTGTTCTTAATCTTCATCATTTGACCCGGTTGTCCTTTGTCGTTGTAATTCCAAAGGTGATTTTCGGTACTATTATAAGTGCCGTCAAAATCTTTGCTGCCAGAGTTGATCTCCATTATTTTGCCTGCATTGTCATAGGTATAATCTACCGTGTTGATGGCGTTCTTGCTACTGTCAACAGTGTGTGCCACACGGTTCAGGTTAAACGTGCTGATGAAATAAGACTCTTCGTTGTTAATGGAAGCTGACCGGGTCATTATCTGTTTGCCATCGTCGGAAATAGTTTGTTCCAGCATAAAATCTTTCAGCAGTTCATCGCCGTCGTAGCTGGTGGCAGTTATTTTTTTTATGGCAAAATTGCGAAGCAGTTTATACTGCTGGTTGGTCTGCCTGGTACTCAATATATCCTGGTAATAATACTGGGCATTCACACCTGAAAAAAGGACAATCAACAGGACGGTTATTCCAAAGAATTTCATTATTTAAAAATATTGTGTGGTTCAAAAATAACGGCTCATTTGTTAAGGAAAAAACATTGCTTTATCGTCATGGTTTCCGGCTTAGATTTGTTTGGTTTTTAACAACCCATTTACTGCTATGTAAATCAATAAAAAGCAGGGTGGTCATTAGTTAATGAAAAAAGAAATTATGGAACTGGAAAATAGTTTTATGCGGCTCGTAAGCATTATGGATGAACTGCGGGAAAAATGCCCGTGGGATAAAAAACAAACCATAGAAACCCTGCGACCACTCACGATTGAAGAGACCTATGAACTTACAGATGCGATAACTAATGAGGACTGGCAAGGCATAAAAGAAGAATTGGGAGACCTGATGCTCCACCTTATTTTTTATGCAAGAATAGGGAAGGAGCAGCAACAATTTACCCTTGAGGAAGTGTTGGATGGCATCAGCGAAAAACTCATCAGGAGGCACCCGCACATTTATGGAGATGTGAAAGTAGAAAACGATGAAGATGTGAAAAAGAACTGGGAACAGATTAAAATGCAGGAAGGTAAAAAATCGGTACTCAGCGGTGTGCCGAAGTCGCTGCCTGCCTTGGTTAAGGCCACACGCATCCAGGAAAAAGCAAAGCAGGTTGGCTTTGAATGGGACAACATCAGCGATGTTTGGAAGAAGGTGGAAGAAGAAATAGGCGAACTGCACGAAGCTATTGCCGGGGGCAATAAAAGTGAAGTTGAAGATGAATTTGGCGATGTAATGTTTAGCCTGATCAACTATGCACGGTTTTTACAAATTGATGCCGAGGGCATTTTGGAAAAGTCTAATAAGAAGTTCATCAGCCGCTTCACGGAAATGGAAAGTGAAGCAATGCTGCTCAACAAATCTCTCTCAGACATGTCTCTTGCTGAAATGGATGAACTATGGAATGAGATCAAACAAAAAAGAAAACAGTGATACAAATCATAAGAAAAAGTTTTTACAGTCATGGTTACCTGCTTATCATAGCAGCATGGCTTTATACTCTTTCTTTTATTTTTTCCAACTACACATCCTATATCACATCTCCCGCCAGGGTTCAGGATCAGTTGAACAGCTTCGTTGCAAAAAGTGAACTTAAATTTGAAACTGCCATCAACGATTCAGATTTTCTATTAAATATTCTCAACAAAAAAAACTTCCCTGACAACTCCCATCACAGCGAGGGGGAATTAGGATTGTACATTTACACGCCTGATTCCACCGGCAAACTCGCCCTTGTCCATTGGAGCAATAACAAAATGTTGCCCGATGCCAAAGAACTTCTTCAGCCCGATGGCAGCTATGCTTCCATTCGTCCAAACGGCAACTTTGAATTCATCAAGAAGTCCTTTATGATTCATGGTGTGCAGGTTGTGGCTTGCGGCATCATTCCTGTTTATTGGGCTTATGGCATCAACAACAAATATCTTCAATCACGTTTCCCTGTCAGCAACATTGAAAGGCGATATACGATTACACCATTTAACACAGGGCTTTATGTGAAAAATGGTGACGGAAAAATGTTGTTTAATCTTCAGGAAAAAAGCAATCCGATCTATGCCGGTTGGCTCACTATAACGCTAAAAATATTGTCGGTCATTTTTCTACTCATTTACCTCAATTTGCTGGCACAGGATATTGCCATATTTGCAGGGTGGGCAAAGGGGTTTTTATTTCTTCTCAGCTTTTTGTTTGTGCTCAGGTACCTGAGCTATGTGCTTCCGTTTCCTTTCCGTTTTCGCATGTTGTCACTGTTCGATCCAACCATTTACGCCTCCAATTTTCTGCATCCCACCCTTGGCGATTTGCTCATTAACACTATTCTTGTTTATTGGCTTGTCAGTTTTGTAAAATCATTTTTTATCCAGGCTTTTAAAAATGCAAAACCCATTACCGGCAACAGGGCTAAAATAGTTACAGTTATTGCTTCTGCTTTGTTAATCGTCATTGCCTTTACCTCATCAGGCATTATCAGTAGCCTGATCAAAGACTCTCAAATATCATTTGATGTCACTAATTTTTTCAGCCTAAATATTTTTTCTTTTCTCAGCTTTATCATTCTTTGTTTTGTCACACTTTCTTTTTTTCATCTCAGCCACATCCTGCTCTTTTATCTCTACAAAGCAATTGGCATACCCATCTATGTCCGATACATTATTGTTGCCGTTTTTGCCATGGTTTACCTATCCTTCATGATACAAAACACAGCAACCACGGGCAATATACTGGTGTTAGGCTGGTTACTTATCTACATGGCCATCATGGAGTTTCGGCAAAAAGACATCTTTATTCCAATGCTCCGTTCCACATTTTTTATTGCCTGGATCATGTTTTTTGCTGTCAGTATTTCCGCACTCATCATTTTCCAGAATGGAATTGTGAACGAACAAAAGCGAAGCCGCGAAGCTGAAAAACTGGCGACTGAAGCAGACAAAAATGCTCAATACATTTTCAGCACAGGCATTGCAGACATTGACAGTTCTTTCCTGTCGCAAAATATTGATAAGCTTAAGAATCCTGCTATTAACAAGATCATCAAAGACAGCCTTTCCAGCCGTTATCTATCTGTGAATGCCGATGCTTATGACACACACATTTACACTTTTGATGAGCGGCAAATGCCTCTTTACAATGATGATTCCCTGTCAGTTTTTTATCTCCGAACATTGATTGACAGAGGCCATGAAACGGTGGCTCCCGACTTGTATTACTACGAAAAGGACATCAATGTATTCAGTTTCATTTACCAAAAAGAAATGTACGGCAGCGATGGCAACATCAAAGGTTATTTCTTCATTGTAGGCGATCCGAAAAAGTTTAAAAATCAAACAGTTTATCCTGAATTGTTCATGCCTGGCAATGCTGATGAAGCTGATAAAACTGCCACATACGCTATCTATAACAAAGGCAGGTTGGTAGAAAGCAGCGGTGATTACAACTTCCTTTCTTTCATGCCTCTTAATGAGTATCCCAAAGGATTGCCACAGCATATATCTGTGGATGACAAATCAGAATTCAGGTACAACGCAGGCAATGGGAAACTGATTGTGACTGTTTATTCACAATCTGTTTTCCTTGAACTCATCACATTGTTCGCCTATCTCTTTGGTGCATTCTTATTAATTATCGCTTTGTTTCAGACAGGTCGTTTGTTAGTGGTATTTAAGTTTCATTTAAAGAAAATGCGCAGAGGTTTGGTCTTCAATATAAAAAATCAAATTCAGGCTGCTATTATCTTTATCAGCATTTTTTCTTTTTTTATCATCGGCATTTCTACCATTACTTTTTACATCAACCGGTTTAAGCAAACAAACCGGGAGCGGCTAATCAAGTCAATGAAAATTTTATCGAGCGAAGTGGAAGACAACATTAATACCCGCCATTTATTTTCGCCCAATGCCCTAGTCTATGGCAGCGATTCCAACAGGCTATTGCAAAAAGTAATTAAAGACATTGCCGAGCTCCACAGTGCCGATGCCAACTTTTATGATCTGAGCGGCAACCTGCTGGCCACCACACAACCCGAAATTTATAAGAAACAAATCCTCAGCCGGATGATGGAACCAAAGGCATTTTACCGGCTGGCACAGCAGAAAGAAATTCAACTTACACAGGACGAAAAAGTAAGCAGTTTTTCTTTTCTCAGCATTTATGAACCTGTCTACAACCAGCAAGGGCAGCCCTATGCTTATCTCAATGTTCCATACCTGAACACCCAAAAAGAACTGAACCAGGAAATATCAAACTTCCTGGTTACACTCATCAATCTCAATGCGTTTATTTTTTTAATTGCCGGGGCTATTTCGGTGTTTCTCACTAACCGTATCACTTCGTCATTTAGCCTGATTGCCAACAAGATGAAAAAGGTCAATTTAGGTACTGCTAATGAGCAGATTGAGTGGAACTCAAACGATGAAATAGGTGCATTGGTGAACGAGTATAATAAAATGGTGAAAAAGCTGGAAGACAGTGCTGTGGCACTGGCAAAGAGCGAAAGGGAGGGTGCCTGGCGGGAAATGGCAAAACAGGTAGCCCACGAAATCAAGAACCCGCTCACCCCCATGAAACTGAGTATTCAATATCTTCAAAAAGCCATTCAGCAAAATGAACCCAATATGGTTGAGTTGTCTAAAAAAGTGTCGGCAACATTAGTGGAGCAAATAGACCAGCTTGCAAAAATAGCGTCCGACTTTTCCCAGTTTGCCAACATTACCAAAATTGAAACAGAGATGTTTAATGTGACAGATCTGGTAAGGTCGCTCATAGATTTGTATAGCTCAACCGAACGGCTGCAAGTGACCTACAACCCTGCACACACTGCTGCTTTCATCAATGCAGACCGCAGCCAGGTTAACCGTTTATTCACCAA
>JAYTGA010000288.1:0-2616 GCA_043733905.1 Segetibacter sp. | reverse complement strand
TTGCTGTTTTGCTGATGTTATGTTTCCCGGTAAAAGTCAATAAATAACCATTGGCAGTTTTCTCAACGCGGCTGGTGACCTGGTAAATGTTAGGAACAAAATCTGGATGTTGGGATACCACCTGCGGATATACTTTTTCAACTTCCTGTGCAATGACTTTTTTGAAAGTTTTATTACCATACTTTACTTTATCTCTCATCGTGTAATCAGTAATTTTCAGAGAATTAATAGTATTCAGATCATTTGTAGTATTTGATATTCCAGTAACATCTTTTATCCGGGCATCTGAAAAAGCATAGTATTCCTGTGCATAAATAGGACCCGCAGCATGTATAGAGTAAGTAATATCAGAAGCAAATGCACCAAAAAGTTCCTGACAAAGATCAGACTTGCGACCATAATAAGCATAGCATTGATTTAAAACAGTTGTGCTCCCGTTTACGTTAAGCGTTCCACTTACTTGCGCATCTGCACCTATTTCTGCTGCCCCCGTGGTTGCCAAAAGTCCATTTACGTATTGATTGCCCTGTACTGCTAATTTATAACCCGCCACAGGATTTGTATTTCCAATAGACACATTGCCCGTATTGGTATTCATTGCAAATCCCCAACCGGAAGTATTTCCATAAATACCAAATAGATCAACATCTTTAGTGCCCAAAAAAGAAATGGAAGATGAATTGTCAAGATTATTAAACCATATACCTGCGGTAGATGAACCCGAACCACTCCTTATTCTTATCCTGTCTGCAATGTCCATTTTAAAGGTTTGGTCAGTAAGACCAACACCCACATTGCCTAATACATCCAGGTTTATAATAGGATTGTTATTAGCCAAAAGCCTGAAAGCATGATTGGAAGTAGTGCCTATGCTTGCAGACACACCGCCTATGTGCTCCGTCAGCACAATGCCCCCATTGCTTACATGTGTCAGGCCATCTGTATTATCAGGTGTCTGAATGGTCAGTTTAGAAATAGGACTTGTCGTTCCTATCCCAACATTTTGCGAGTAGGTACAAGTCAATACAAGGAAGGTTAAGAATAAAAAATATATTTTTTTCATGAGAAAGTTTTTATGTGCAATAAATGTATTCAATTTAACCGGATAAAAAAAACGGCAAAGTTATTCCCGTTTCTATTCAGACAATTTGGTAAATGTTCTTTGTACTGTTGGGGTCTTCTTTTCAAGGCTTGTGTTTTTTGCCCTTGGTGTTCCAAAAAAGGAAGCAAACAACGCCGTGGCAGGTGTTCTTCACCTGCCACAAACAGCAAAACATAAAAAAGCTGTGGAAGAAAACACCAATGGCGTTAATACCCCCCAGTTAAAGATGTTACTGTTGTGGAGCTAATGTAACAACCGATTTCTCCCCTTCTTCAAAACCACTAAAATCAGGTTTTAAAAATACAGAGGTCAATTGCAACGTGTCGGCACGCCGCCGAATGGTGAGGTAGTGAAACATGGGTTTGTAGTGTGCCGAAAGGTCGGGGAGGGCATCTTTACCTTCATTCAATGGCTGGTGCAAACCTCCACCGCCGCCAATGACCAGAAAATCCTTGCCCTGTTGCCTGAAGTGTTCATAGTTGTGACTATGCCCCGATATAAACAAGCGGCTTTTCTTAGACACCAGAAATGCGCTGACAAAATTTTGCTGAACAGCTATGGAAGAACCAACAATCTTACTATTGCTGTATGGCGACTGATGACAACCGGTGATAATAAACAATACAGACGGGTCTTCATTCAGGCTGTCAAGTGTATGCCGGTACCACAATAGCTGTGTTGCATTTTCTGCGGCGCTTAGCTTTTTAAAATTAGCATTCAGCAACACCATAGCCACAGAGTCAACGGTATTGGTATAGCCTGTTTTAACATGGTCATGAAACCTTTGCTGAAATTTCTTTTGGCCGCTTTTGGCACACCATAGCACCTCATGATTGCCCAATACCGCATGCACTTTTGTGCCTTTGCTCCGCAGGGCGTTCAGATAACCGTCCATTGGTTTCCATTGCTTGTTGCTGCAACCAAGCGATACCACGTCGCCCAATATATATACCGCCGCAGGGTGGCGTTTTGTAACATCGCCAAAGATCATTTTAGTAGCAGTGCGGTTATTGTTCGCTTTCAGGAAAAGGGTTTCAATCCACATAGGCGCCTGGGTATCGCTCACAAAAACCATTTCTTTGCTATTGGCCGATGTGTCTGCCTGGCTCTCTGCACTAATAGCAATGAGCAATAAAAAAAAGGGTAGCAAACATTTTCTGAGCATAGCAGTAATCGTTTAGCGTTCTGGGTTTTGCTAACAAAGTTATTTGGATTCAGCCTTTAAAAGATGTTCTTCGACTTCAAATTCCAGCACAACACAAACGCTGTGGATAAAAAACACCAACAGCGTTAGAATACACCTCACCACTTAATGCTAATCAAGAATTGAAAAGTCGGTAAGAAATGACTCCAGAGGAGTCAAATACCTGTCCGTCCGGCAGGCGGATTTGTAGCAGAAATAGTTTCCAAAATGCTTTCACAACTCCGTTAGGAGTTGAACATGCAGTTTGCGATGTTCGACTCCTAAAGGAGTCGTAGAAATCGTGGGGATATTTTTTTTCTACAAATATTGA
>JAYTGA010000287.1:0-7810 GCA_043733905.1 Segetibacter sp. | reverse complement strand
CCGCTGCACCAAACGGAGTAGCCGCCTTGCCATACAACGATGCCAATAATCTTTATAAAAAGTTGCTTCAGCAGTCACGCAATCCGGTGCTGGTCAACTCTACGCTGACCACTGCCCCTTTCAACTTGAAGCCTGTCGAAGACTATGAAAAAACATTTGCCCGCAAGCTCAATCCCAACGAATATTATTTCAACCCGCAGATAGGTTTTGTATCGCTCAACCAGCAACTGCAGCCCGATGAAGTGCTGGGTGTCGCTTATCAATACACCTATAACGGAAGGGTTTACCAGGTGGGTGAATTTGCACAGGATGTGCTGCTGGATTCTTCTACCGGTGTTCAAAAAGTATTGTACTTAAAACTTTTAAAAGCCACCTCACAGCGTACACAGTTGCCCATTTGGAGGTGGATGATGAAAAACGTTTACTCGCTGGATGTGCCAGGTCTTCAAAAACAGGATTTTAAACTCAATGTGCTGTACCAGGAGCCTAGCGGCGGAGTTAAAAGATTTTTGCCTGAAACCGACAAAGCTGTTTCCGGTCTTTCATTATTGCGACTCTTAAATCTTGACCGGCTTAATAATCAGAATGATCCACAGCCCGATGGTGTGTTTGACTATGTGGAAGGATTTACAGTTCTATCCCAGCAGGGAAAAATTATTTTCCCTTTGCTGGAACCATTTGGCAGCGACCTTAAGAAAGCTGCTTTTTTTGATCCAGCAGATTCTGCTTTAGCCAAAAAATATACTTACCCACAGTTGTACGATTCCATTAAAGCGATTGCGCAGACTTATGCCAACCTGAATAGGTTTGTGATGCAGGGTACAGGTAAAGGAAGTTCTGCTTCAGAAATTTATCTTGGGGCTTTTAATGTGCCGCAGGGATCAGTTACAGTGTCTTCCGGGGGACAAATACTTCGTGAAGGATTTGATTATAGCATTGATTACAACCTTGGCACGGTTAAGATTTTGAACAGTGCCATTTTAAATAGCGGCATTCCGGTAAATGTCCAGTTTGAAAACAATGCAGGTTTTGGTGTGCAGCAGCGAAATTTTACTGCCTTGAGGCTGGACTATCTTGCAAGTAAAAAACTATCGGTGGGTGCCAGCATGGTTCGCCTGTCTGAAAGGCCTTTTTTCACAAAAATGAACTATGGCGAAGATCCAATTAAAAACACCATGTACGGTGTTGACTTCAACTACAGAACCGATGCACCTCAAATCACCCGCTTGCTGAATAAACTACCTTTCTATAATAGCACAGCCGCTTCAACCATCAATGCTTATGGCGAGGCTGCCATTTTGAAACCTGGCCATCCATCGCAGATAGGTTCAGGTGACCAGGGACTTATTTACATTGATGATTTTG
Organism: Segetibacter sp.; assembly: GCA_043733905.1. Lineage (GTDB taxonomy): Bacteria > Bacteroidota > Bacteroidia > Chitinophagales > Chitinophagaceae > Segetibacter. The sequence continues at coordinate 6,445 of JAYTGA010000287.1, read as the reverse complement.
AAGGAACAAGAAACAGTATTGATCTCCGTTTCCCTTTCATTTCGTGGTCGCTGGCCAGCACACCGCAAATGTTTGCCGAGGCTACGCTGAACAATAACCTGGCTTATAATAAAAACCGTGCAAAGCTGGCCTGGTACAATATTGAGCCCATTTTACAGGATAGAAATAGTGCCAACAACCCGCTGAAAAAAGATTTGAAAGAGTTGAGCGATCCCCGTGTGAGAGCTGTTTACAACCAGGAATTATTTCCCCAAAAAACAAATAACCTGGGCGAAAATCAATCTGTCACTTTCGATCTTTCTTATTACCCTAAAGACATTGGCCCATACAACTACGAAAGCAACACAACAGAACTGGATGGCAGCGGAAAGTTTAAAAATCCTGCGGCTAAGTGGGGTGGCATTATGCGGTCGCTGGATCAGACAGATTTTGAAACCAGCAATGTGGAGTTTATGGAATTTTGGGTGCAGGATCCATTTATTAAAAATCCATCAAGCCAGGGTGGACAACTGTACATAAATCTTGGTTCCATCAGCGAAGATATTTTAAAAGATGGCCGCAGGTTTTATGAAAACGGTTTAAATTCTCCCAACCAGCCATCGGCAGTGGATACTACAACCGTTTGGGGTCGAGCACCGGTCAATCCAATACAAGTCACGCAGGCATTTAGCAACGACCCGGCAGATCGCCCCTACCAGGATGTTGGATTTGATGGGTTGAATGATGCTGATGAAGCAGTGAAACGAAAAACTTATGTGGATACCATCACGCAAAATTTTCCCGGTTCACCTTTACTATCAAGGGTGAAGCAAGACCCATCAAACGATGATTACAAATGGTACCGGGATGCCTCGTATGATGCCACTAATACAGGTTTGCTGGGCAGGTACAAAGATTATAACAATCCGCAAGGAAACTCGCCTATTTCTTCTGGCAGTTCACAATTTAGCCCGGCGGCAACTTTATATCCTGACAACGAAGACCTGAATAGGGACAACACATTGAACGAAACTGAAGAGTATTATCAATACCGCATTGACCTTAATCCAACAATGGCCGTTGGAGACAAATATATTACCGACAGGCAGGACGTGAATGTAAGGTATGCAGACGGCACCACGGGCACCGAAAAATGGTTCCTGTTCAGGATTCCGATTAAGGCGTACGAATCAAAAGTGGGCAACATTCCGGATTTCAAATCTATCCGTTTTATTCGTATGTTCCTGACTGATTTTGAAGACTCTGTCACACTTCGACTGGCACGGTTTGATTTAGTAAGAAATCAATGGAGAAATTTTGCTTTTCAGTTTGACACACTCGGCAACCAGATTCCTATTGATTCCAACAACAACAAAACTGAGTTTAACGTATTGGCAGTGAACGTTGAAGAAAATAGTAAAAGAGTTCCTGTCAACTACCTTATTCCTCCTGGCATTGAAAGAGTACAACAGTTGAGCAACAATGGTGTCAATCTTTTACAAAATGAACAGGCAATGAGTTTCCAAGTGAAAAACCTGGCTAAGAAAGATGTGAGAGGTGCATTTAAAACCATGAATCTGGACATGCGCCAATATGGAAGGCTTAACATGTTCATCCATGCGGAAACCATGAAAAATAGCACACCTCTTTTTGACAACCAGTTGCAGGCTGTTGTGAGAATAGGAAATGATTTTGTCAACAATTTTTATGAAATAAAAATTCCTCTAAAAGTTACACTGCCCGGTTCTTATCCAAACACTGAGGCAGGACAAAGAAATGTGTGGCCCGATAGCAACAACCTGGACTTTGACCTACAACAACTGGTTCAATTGAAAACCCAGCGAAATGCAAATGGCCTGAGTCCCGATAGCTATTACAAACAAACAATCGGAAACAAAACATTCGCCATCAGGGGCAATCCTAACCTGGGAGAAGTGAAAGCATTTTTGGTGGGAGTAGAAAATGATTCACTGTCTGATGGCGCACCAGCCGATGCTGAAATATGGATCAATGAGTTAAGGCTATCCAAACTGAATGAAACTGGAGGATATGCGGCCACAGGCCGGGTTGACATAGGTCTTGCCGACCTGGGAACACTTGCCATATCTGCAAGTACACACACCACAGGTTTTGGCACACTTGAACAACGCATCAACGAGCGGGCAAGGGAAGACTTTAGCCAATATGACATTGCAACCAACCTGGAACTTGGAAAACTCCTTCCTAAAAAAGCGGGCATTTCTATACCAGTCTATGCAAGCATTAACTCCACCACCCGCACTCCGCAATATGATCCTTATGACCTTGACATTAAACTGAAAGATAAACTCAATAGCTTGTCAGGCAATAAAAAGAAGGAAGCCCAAAAAGCGGCTGTGGACAAAACAACCATCAAAACTGTAAACTTTACAAACGTAAGGCTGACCTCAACCGGCAAAGCCAAAATATGGAGTCCCAGCAATCTTGATGTCAGTTATTCTTTCATCAAATCCACCCAGACATCGCCGCTCATTCAAAAAAATGATGTCATCAAACACAGGGTAGGCTTGGGTTACACGTTCAACAATAGTTCACCAAAATACATTGAGCCGTTTAAGAAACTGATCAAGTCAAAGTCTCAGTGGTATGGCCTTATCAAGGACATTAATTTTAACCCGCAACCGTCCCTCATCAGTTTCAGAGCCGATGTGAACAGGCAGTTTGCAGAGTTTGTACCGCGCATTGTCAGTAGCTTTGATAACAAGGTGGATAGGGTGGACACGACTTACGACAAATTTTTCACGTTCGACCGCTATTACAACATGCGCTGGGATCTGTCCCGTTCGCTCAATCTTGATTTTTCGGCAGTCAACAATGCACGGATAGATGAACCCGTCGGAAGGATAGATACAAAAGAGAAAAAAGATACGGTCCGAACTAATTTCTTAAAAGGTGGCCGCAATACTTTGTACCAGCAAAAAGCCATCGCCAGCTATACACTGCCATTAGCTAAATTTCCACTGACCAGTTTCATTAATGCACGGTACAGCTACACCACTACTTACAACTGGATAGGTGCCAGCCGCCTGCAGCGTGACCTTGGCATAGACCTGGGCAACACCATAGAAAACAGCCAGGAAAACAACATCAACGGCGAGTTTGATTTCACAAGGATTTATTCGAAAGTCCGTTGGCTGAGAGCTTTAGACCAGGATGCACCTTCTGCGCCAAAAGACAAAGACACCACCAGCTCCAAAGATGGAAAAGGAAAAAAAGGTAGCCTGAAAAAAGACAAGGAAGAGAAAAAGAAAGAAGAATTAAAAACCAAGGTGAACGATGACGAACCCGAATCTACTCTGCCCTTAAAGGCTGATGTGGTAAGAGGATTGAGCGGTAAAGCAAGAAAAGATGCGCTAAAGAAATGGCGGAAACAACGCCGTGACGAACGCATAGCTGCACGGCAGCGAAAGGCAAACCGCCCCGTGGAAATGAATGGCATAGAAAAAGCTGGCGGACGGTTGCTCACTATGGTCAAACGTGCATCCATTAACTACGGTGAAAATTACAAGAGCAGGGTGCCTGGATATACTGACAGCACACGATACCTGGGCCAGGACTGGAATAGTATGGCTCCGGGACTTGATTATGTGTTTGGGAAACAGCCCGACAGCAAATGGCTGGAAGACAAAGCAGCAAAGGGTCTCATTACCAGGGACACAACCCTGAACTATTTATACCGCCAAAGTCTTGACCAAAAACTGAGCGTTACCGCCCAACTGGAACCCATCAAAGAATTTACCATTGATCTAAACCTTGATAAAACATACACAAAGGATTATTCAGAACTCTTCAAAGTGGTGTCTGAGGGTCAGAATTTTCAACACCTTAGTCCGTTGGCAACGGGTGGTTTTAATGTGTCTTACATTTCGTTTAAAACACTTTTTTCCAAAGGAAAACCAACAGAAATTTCAGAAATATTCCGCAAGTTTGAAGCATACAGACTCGTCCTTTCCGAGAGGCTTGCCAAATCCAATCAGTATAGCATACAAAATGGTCTTCAACAATCTGCGGATGGGTACTATGTAGGCTACAACCGTTACGCACAGGATGTTCTCATACCGGCCTTCATAGCTGCTTACACGGGTGCTGACCCTAAAACAGTTGGTCTTATTAAGCAAGCTAATCCCAACATCAAAAGCAATCCTTTCAGCAGTATCAAACCAAAACCGAACTGGCGGGTCACTTACACAGGGCTTACACGCATTCCTGCATTGGCATCAACGTTTAGCACCATCAGCTTTACGCATGCCTATAACGGCAACCTGGGCATGAATAGCTTTAACAGTGCTTTGCTCTACGACGATCCCCAGCACTATCTTGTACCCGGTTTCCGCGATACCGTTTCCGGCAACTATGTTCCTTATTTCCTTGTTCCCAATGTGACCATCCAGGAAAGCTTTAGTCCGCTGCTTGGTGTAGACTTCACAACAGTTAGCCAGGTGACGGGTAGCTTTCAGTACAAGAAAAGCCGACAATTGAGCCTCAGCCTGGTGGACTATCAGTTAAGTGAAGTCAACAGTACAGAGTGGACATTTGGCGCAAGCTGGCGCAAACGTGGGTTCAATCTTCCTTTTAAGCTGCCATTTACCAAAGGAAAGAAATTGCAAAACGATGTAAATTTCCGGCTAGACCTGAGTATGCGTGACGATGCCACCAGCAACAACCGTCTTGACCAGGACAATTCGTTTACAACTGGCGGGCAAAAGGTTTACACCATTCAGCCATCGGTTGATTATGTACTCAACAACCGGGTAAACATCAAGCTATATTTTGACCAGCGAAAAGTGATTCCATACATTTCGACATCGGCTCCTACCACCAACACAAGGGCGGGAATACAGATCAGAATTTCGCTAACGCAATAAGGCAAAATTTGAAAGTTAACACCTGAATGTTGATGGAAGGCTCACTTTAAATTCATAGAAATCCCCGGTTAGAAATGCCGGGGATTTTTTTATCTCCAAAAGAACTCCAACGGAGTTACACGTTTATAGCAAGGATGTTTTATAAAATTCCATTGACCCGAAGGGTCACAGGTGAATTGAAAATCATCTGATTTCATTAGTAAAGCACAATTTATATGCGACCCTTTGGGTCGTTTTAATTTATTTGTCATGAAGTCTATAAACATGTGACCCGTTGGGTCAAAATAAATAATTTAAACTTTACAAGGGGGTAAATTTGTGAATCCCATTTTTGCGAAGCAGCAAAAAATCTATTTTCAATCCATTCATTTCTTATTCAAATCCACTAAAAATCTCTTTAATCCGTGTCATCTGTGTTCTATATTATACTCAATGTATTATGTCTCGTACAGTATAAATCAGACTTCCCAAACTTTTTTCCCACACACAATCCACATGTGCATTAAGTGTTCATTTCAGGATTAGACAGCCTTGGCACTTAACAATACATTTGTAGCAATCGGCAGGATTTTAGCAGATTCAATCAATGTTACAAATGACTAGTGTAGAAACATACCAGATAAAACTTCCCCAGTTCGAAGGCCCTTTTGATCTTCTTTTGTTTTTCATAGAAAGGGACGAACTCGACATTTACAATATTCCCATCAACCGGATGACAAGGGATTTTCTTGATTATATCCACGAACAGGAATCGCTGAACATAGAACTGAGCAGCGAGTTTATCTTGTTCATTTCTACCCTGATGCGGATCAAAGCAAAACTCTTGCTCCCACGAAAGGAAACCGATGCACTGGGAAATGAAATAGACCCACGCCAGGAGTTGATTGACAAAATACTGGAGTACAAAAAGTTTAAAGAAGCAGCGGTGCGGATGGCAGAAATGGAAGTAGTGCGGATGCAAATGCAGAAACGTGGAAATGTGCAGCGTGAACTGGCCTACATAGGCGAACTGTCCGGCGAAGGAACAGAAATACAAAACATTACCTTATTCAAACTCATGAAAGCTTTTGAAAAGGTGATGCAAAAAGTACATGACCGACAGAACAAACCTGTCCACACCGTTGTCCGGTACAACTATACCATGGAAGAAACCCGTGAATTTGTTTTGCGCCTTACCAGCAAACACAAAACCGTTTCTTTTGAGAAAGTGTTTGAAAAATGCGAAGAAAAAATTCACGCCCTTTTCCTGTTTTTATCTCTGCTTGAATTGATTCAGTTGCACTACATGAGCATTATGGTAGGCGAAGGAAAAAATAATTTTATTGTAGAATGGAACGAAAACCGTGAGGAGGCCGAAGACCCGTTTGCAGCCATTAGTTTCAATCCGCAGTTGAATTAGGGAGATTTAGGGTTTAATGTTGAGCGTTTATAAGAAATAGTTTGGCTTCGCTCTAAACATTAAATGTCGTATAGCATGACATCGGTTACACTTTTTCTTTGTTTTATTAATATGAATTTCCTACGCAATTTTTTTCTGTAACAACCACTCTTACAAACCGTTG
>JAYTGA010000286.1:0-2202 GCA_043733905.1 Segetibacter sp. | reverse complement strand
GATGACACGGATTGAAGGGATTAGCAGGATTTTTTTATAGAAAAATAATTGATTTTTTGCTTCGCGCAAAGGATTATTGGCTATTCATGCAACAATGCCTTTAACAACCATGACAATGGATGGTTTTATTAAAACAAAGTGGCAGATTTTACCGTTTTACATAAACAAGCCCGGCACTTATGCCAGGCTTGTTTACTTCCTAATTGCAATTTGCCTTAACTATTCACTGCCTCATCATCCTTCCGCTTTTCCCATTTGCTGCACCTGTTCTTCCATTCGTTTTTAAAATTTTCTTTTTCTTCATCACTCATTCCGGCCCATTTTTCTTTCATTCTGCCACCCCAGGGGCCGCCTCTGCCACGCCAGCCACCACCACCACGAAAACTACCAAACAATATTTTACTTAACACCAACAAACCAAGCGCCTGCCCAAATGTGACGGCATGCACACCAGGCAGTGTTGCCACTAATACGTTGTTCCAAAGCATCATCACAATGTATCCAAATGCTACAATCCCGATAGCAACCATTGCTACAATGCCCGCTACCTTTCTTCCCCAAAAAGTCTTTTTCATTTTCTTTGTTTTTATATTTTATCAGTTCAAATTTCCTTTTCCGCAGGAGCGGAAAAACCATCTTTGTTTGGTTTTATTTTACATTTTAATAGTTTAGCAATTCATCTCTAAGGACTTTCAAACGTTTTCGCAAATGCAGGACTGCATAGCGTTTCCGGCTAAGTAGTGTGTTTACTGTTTCGCCTGTTTGTTCTGCTATTATTTTAAATGGAATGTCCTCAATTTCGTTCATCACAAACGCATCACGCTGTTCGGCAGGCAGTTCTTCCAGGGCTTCATTCAGCTCTTCCCAAAACATGGAGCGCAGGTAGTCTGTCTCGGGGTTGTCGCCCTCTGCTGTAAAAAATTCTTTCCAGTCCAGTCCGTCATCACTGTCATCATCGTCAAACACATCCGACAATAGTTCGGGTGTTTTCTTGCGGTATTTGTCGGTTATTTTGTTGCGTGCCACGGCAAACAGCCAGCCGCTCATTTGCTCTATCGGCCGCACCGTTTCCACCAGTTGATAAAAGACATCCTGCAAAATGTCTTCAGCATCGGCCTCGCGGTTCACCCGCTGCTTAATAAAGTTGAGCAGCCGTTTGCTGTAAGTGTTAATGACTTCGGTAATGTTGCTTTGTCTGCCTTCTGCCATTTGTGTAGTTATTGTCATCATTTCATCCATCTATACAATTGATGACGACCAGCAAAAGGTAATATTTTAAAACAGGAAAAAAACCTGGAGTTTATTCTTTTACGCAATCATGCAGATAGACCGCAAAGACATTTTGAGAAGGGGAGGAGAAGCCTTTAAGCAAAATGGAGAAGAAGAGATCAAACATTTAGCTGGTAGCCAGCTAAATGTTTGTATAGATAGAAAGTAAAAAATTTATTCCGCTTGTTTCCACGACACAGCACAAAGCAACTTAGGAGCCACTCTAACTAACATGGCCGTGTTCCTGTTTTTGGGAATGGCGACAGTGTAGATGCTGAATGCCCGGGTTTGCGTTTTAGACTTCAACGAGTCAATGTTGAAAGAAAACCTGCCGTAGCTGTCTCCAATTGCTTTGCTCATCAGCTCGTGGCGTTCCTGGTCAAAGATCAATATAGTCCGCTTGCTGTCGTTCTTGCCCGTTCCGCTATAGCGCACGGTAAACCTACCTTTAGCGGCAGAACTGATTGCCGCCTCACCAGGCACATCGGCCTGACCAGTTTGAATCTTGGTTTTATTCACATAAAGCCTCCAATGGTCAGTAGGCTGAGACATTGCTGTCATAGAAATAAAAACTGATGCAGCCATTAAAAATTGTTTCATTTTCATTGTTTTTTGTTTTATTTCATGAATGATGCCAAAGTGACCATCATTACATAAAACTAAGGATTTCTAAAAAGCAAACCCGTCCTATTTTGAAATAAGACGTGTTTGCAGTTATTGAAAAATAAATGGATTAACTATTGTTTCACCACTGTCAACGTTGTTTCAATTTCGTTTGAATGGATTCTGACAAGATAAGTTCCTGCACTCCAGCGAGTGACCGGAATTTCTAATTTTCCTGAAATGGGTCCCTTCAATGTGACCTCCCTTATTCTCAATGTGACCTCCTGACGGTCATTTCGTCCTTCCCTGATCGTCACAATATGACCTCTA
>JAYTGA010000285.1:0-12178 GCA_043733905.1 Segetibacter sp. | reverse complement strand
TATATTGGAACACGGATAGAAGGGATTAACAGGATTTTTTTATGAAAAAAATGGATTTTTTGCTTCGCAAAGGATTTTATTAGGTATTCGTGCAACAACCCCGTTGCTAACTAACTATCTTTATTCAAAATAAAATTGTGTGTATTATGGGCGACAAATCAAAACACCACCACGACAAATTGGACACCATACTTTCAGCCAATGGAAACGGTAAACACCATGAAAATGATGCCCTTTTGCGCTATGAAGAAACACATTTTATAGACACTGAAAAACCGGTGTGGAACTATTCTTTGTTCTCCGACAATGACATCATCAACTTTCAGCGTGGCACCCACTACTCGGCCTACAAAGTGTTTGGCAACAAGCAGTTTGAAGTCCTGAACCGGCGCGGAACTTATTTTTCCGTCTGGGCTCCCAACGCTACGTTTGTGTCTGTCGTCGGCCATTTCAACAAGTGGGATACTGAGGCTCACCCGCTCTATGTGCGGCTTGACAAGTCAGGCATTTGGGAAGGTTTCATTCCCGAGGTGCTGGAGGGCGAAGCTTACAAATACCACATTCACGGCTTTGCTGGTCTGAAGCTTGACAAGGGCGACCCCTACGCTCATTTTTGGGAAAAAAGACCCGGCTCGGCCTCCATTACCTGCGGCATTGAGTATGATTGGAAAGATGAAAAATGGATGAAAAAACGGGAGAAGTACAACTCACTTTCAGCTCCCTGGTCGGTGTATGAAGTACACCTGGCTAGTTGGATGCGGCCAAGCAAATACGATGAAAGTTCTTATAACACTTACGCACAAATCACCGAGCGGTTGGTGCCTTATGTCAAGGAAATGGGCTTTACCCACATTGAACTGATGCCGGTGATGGAACATCCGTTCGACGGAAGTTGGGGCTACCAGGGCACGGGCTATTTTGCCCCCACCAGCCGCTTTGGCACACCCGACGAATTTGCGGCTATGGTAGATGCGTTTCACAAAGAAGGGATTGGTGTGGTGCTGGACTGGGTGCCCTCCCACTTCCCCTACGATGCACATGGACTGTTCATGTTCGACGGCACACACACCTACGAATATGCCGACATGCGCAAAGGCTTTCACCCAGACTGGAACTCTTACATTTTCAATTACAAACGTGGCGAGGTCAAGTCATTCCTCATCAGCAATGCAAGGTTTTGGTTCGACAAATTTCACATAGACGGCATTAGGGTAGATGCAGTTTCGTCTATACTGCGCCTTGATTACAGCCGCAAAGAAGGCGAGTGGGAACCGAACGAATTTGGGGGAAATGGCAACCTGGAGGCCATCGCCTTCATTAAAGACCTGAACGAAACCATCTATCGCGATTTTCCCGATGTGCAAACCATTGCGGAAGAATCAACAGACTGGCCGGGCATTTCCAAACCCATTCATGAAGGTGGAATGGGCTTCGGCATGAAATGGATGATGGGCTGGATGCACGACACGCTTGATTATTTCAAACTCACCCAGTTTGGCCGTCCGCACAGCCAGGACAAGTTCACATTCAGCATGATGTATTTCTATGACGAAAACTTCATGCTGCCCCTCAGCCACGATGAGGTGGTGCATGGCAAGGCAAGTATGATCTATAAAATGCCCGGCGACGAATGGCAGAAATTTGCCAGCCTGCGTTTGCTTTACACCTACATGTACACTCATCCGGGTGCCAAGCTGCTTTTTATGGGAAATGAATTTGGCCAAACCAACGAGTGGAACTACAAAAGCGAACTTCAGTGGGAGCTGCTGCACTATGATGCACACAAGCTGCTTCAACACTGTGTCCGGGATCTGAATCATTTGTACAAAGACGAGCCGGCACTTCATGAAAAACAATTTAAGCAAAGCGGTTTTGAATGGGTAGATCTCAATCACCGTGAAGAAGCCGTGATGGTGTACAGGCGAATGGGGAAAAAAGAAAAAGACGACATGCTGGTCATTCTAAACATGCTGCCGCAGCCCCGATTGGACTTTGAGATAACCGTAAAGGGCAAAAAACGGTGGGAAGAGGTGTTTAATAGCGACTCTGTAAAATATTGGGGAGCAGGTGACGTTTTTAATAGTGAAGTCAAGACAGAAGTTTTGCACAAGGACGAAAAAATCTATAAACTTATTCTAAACTTACCCCCATTGGGTGGAATTATTTTGAAATAAGGGAAAAAATTACGCATCTTGGGCAAAATTTACCGCGGATGACTTCAAAAAAGCAATTGAAATCAGTAAATCCCAATATTTCTATGAAAGTTTTATCCCTACTTACAATCTTCTTTGCAATGGCAACCGCGGCTTATTGCGCCACTCCCAATTCAGACAGTGCTTCTTTCTACCTGAAAAAAGCCATTGAGCTAAACCAGGCGCACAAAGCATGGGAAGCCGACAAAAATTTTCAAAAAGCCGTAGAATTTGGTCCTGCCGATGCCGACATCCGTGTCGAATATGGCAACTACCTGATTGATCAGCGTAAATTCTTCCCTGCAGTTGTTCAGTTTGTCAAAATATTAGAGGTAAATATTAACCACCAGGTTGCATTGCAAAAAATGACTGAGATCAATTTTCAGCTACATCGCTGGAGCGAGGTTGTTCTTTACGGCAGCAAACTCGGTGACAAGTCATCCGCAAAAGATGTAAAATACATGCTGGGCAAAAGCTACTATGAGCTTGAAAACTACGGACAGGCTCAGCGCTTTCTGAACGCTGCACTGGCGGAGAATCCTAAAAAAATCGAGGCAGTTACATTGCTTGGTAAAGTGCTTATAGAAATGAGCAATTACAAACAAGCCATCAATGTTTACAATGAAACACTGAAGTTAGACCCCAACAACAACCAGTTGATTTACGAACTTGGCCTGCTTTATTACACCATGAACGATGAAAAGTCTGCGGTGAAATATTTTGAATCGGCAGCAGAGAAAGGATACAAAAAAGACCTTGATTTCATGGAAAACTTAGGAATGGCTTACCTGAGCCAGGACATGAAAAAAGGTGTTGCAGTTCTGAACCAGGTGTTGCTGATGAAGCCAAACAATTCTGAAATCATGTTCCAGATTGGCCAGGCATATTACAAAGCTGAAAAATTCCAGGACGCTGCCGATACTTACTACAAAGTTTATTCAAACGATCCGTCAAACAGCCGCGCCTTGTACATGACAGGCGTTGCTTACCAAAAGAAAGGCGACAAAAACAAAGGAGTTAATCTCTGCGAACAAGCCATTAAGATGGATCCAAACCTCGCCATGTTGAAAAGCCAGAAGTTTTCTTTCTAAAGTCCGAATTTAAAAACTGTTTTATAGAAATTGCCACCTTTTGGGGTGGCAATTTACTTTTGGAGGGAGAGATTTTTCTCTACAATAATCCCCATTAAAAATAGAGAAAAAGATTTTTTATTCGTTTTAGTCAAAAATGTAAGAAGGATAGAAAAGAGAATAATTTGAAGAATTAAAAATGGAGTTGAGGTCAGAATTTAAATAAGATAACAATCAGTGCAAAAGATTTTTTTAAGATTTAATTGTAGTTTGCAGACTTGTATTAAAACCCATCTTTTACAAAATGATAAAATCAGTAACAATAAAAAATTTTATGGGCTATGGGTCTTTTACGAGTAATGATTTTGCTGCTGTAAATGTTATTATTGGTAAAAATGATACAGGAAAGACAGGTCTCCTAAAGTTGCTTTATGGCACAGTAAAGACGATTGATATTTATAGTAAGCGAAAACAAAATGAGGAAATAAACTTTAAAAAACTTTTGGCAGAAAAACTTTTGGATACTTATCAGCCAGGAAAGAAAGGGTTAGGTGAGTTGGTCAGCAAAATAACGAGGGAAAAGCTTTCTGTAGAATTAGAGTTTAAGCATCCACGGCTTAACTACGATGATCGCTTACACTTTACGTTTGGTGAATCAACAACTAATACAATTGTGGATGGACAAGAGAATATAAAACCAATTTCTGAAAATTTCAGATGTTTATTTATTCCTGCAAAAGAAGTAATCACTTCTTTAAAAGCGATAAGGGCAACCAGAGATAATTTGCACATGCCAGGTTTTGATGACACTTATCTTGATTTAATACGAGCATTAGTTATACCTACACAAAAAGGTAACATTACCCAAGAACTAAGTGTAGTCAATAAAAGGTTAGAAGAACTTTTTGAAGGACAGATTGAGCAGCAAAATGATGATGATTTCCTCTTTAAAAAAGGAAATACAGAATTTCCTATGCAATTAACGGCAGAAGGTGTAAAAAAAATCGGGATACTCACCACACTTATAAGAAACAGACAACTAAATTCCAGTTCCATTTTGTTTTTAGATGAACCCGAAACCACTTTACACCCAGAAGCAACAAGAGAATTGGTAGAGATGCTAATGCTAATGGCAAAAGCTGGAATTCAGGTCTTTGTTGCTACTCATAATTATTTTGTGCTAAAGCAAATGCACCTTTCAGCAAGACGGGATAATGTGGAAACAACTTGCTTTTCTTTAAGCCGCGAAAAAGGGAAGTCCATAGAATACAAGGTTTCTGATTTAAAAAAAGAATTTCCTCAAAATCCGATCTCTAATGAAGCAATAAAAATGTCAGATGAAGAGGTTAAACTTGATTTTGGTCTTTAATTTCATTTATTTATGCCAGGATTTACAGAAAGTAATATAAAACTCAATTTTCCGGACACAAATTTCTTTCGCTTTGCAAATTGTAAAGGTTATACCGATCTAAAAGGTAATCATTTCAAAGAAATGGATGCCTGCTGGTACGATGCAGCCAGCAATTTATATTGGCTTATAGAACTGAAAGATTTTACAGTTGCGACATTGGAAACGATAGAAAATATAGAAGCAAGAGCGTGGAACCTGGTGAAAAAAGCGATTGATAGTTTATGTATGTTTTTATCAAGCAAACATTCTTACATGTATAATGTCAATATTAACCCATGTTTGCCCGCAATACCAAATCATACAACAGAGTTTAAATTCATTACCATTGTTCATTGTAGTCCGTCACAGGCCGGGGATATTCAGTTGATTCATAACTCCTTTAGGAGAAAATTTAAACCTTACGCAGATCTCTTTGATATAAAGTATTATGGTGTAGTAGAACACTCGTCTGCTGTGAGAAATTTACCTCATGGCATGATTCAGTAAAAATGAACTTAACATTTGAGAAAGGATGTCGAAATATAATACAGAAGAGGAAAGACGGTTTGAGGAATACGAAAGTTCCTACTCCACCCCCAACTTCTTCCACTTCAACCACAAGGAATTTCCTGCCAGCACCACATCGCTCAGTCCCATGACCAAGGCCCCGGCAGTAGGAGTAAGAAGGCCAACGGCGGCAATGGGGATGGCGATGATATTGTAGAGAAATGCCCAGAAAAGATTGCCCTGTATGGTGAGGTATGTGTGGCGGCCAAGCTGTATGGCGGTGGGCAGTTTCTTCAGCCCGTTGTCCATCAGCACCACGGATGCACTTTGGATGGCAAGGTGCGATGCCTTGTTCAGCGAAATGCTGATAGTGGCTTTGGCCAATGCAGGCGCATCGTTGATTCCATCGCCTACCATGATAGTCGGTTGTTCGCTCACCAGTCGTTCTATTACTTCCAGTTTTTGTTTGGGTGATTGTTCGGCAATCACTTCATTGATTCCCAGCCTGTCGGCCACCAGTTTGCTTTTGGCCTTGCTATCTCCACTCAGCAGGATGGTTTTAATACCCTTTCTTTTGCAAAAAGAAATGACCTCTGCTGCTTCGGGTCTTATCTCGTCTTCAATGTCAATCCAGCCAATGGGTTCATCGTTTTTGGTCACATACAAATGGTGAGAATGGTCTTTAATTAAACCACTGATGCCCGCCGAACCAATCATGAAAACATTGCCTTCGCTGTCGGTTCCTTTCATGCCAAGTCCTTTTATTTCCTCTGTCTTTTTCCACTTCGAAGAGGTTTTCACTTTCCATGTCTCACTGATGCTTTTGGCAATTGGATGGGTGGACATTTTTTCCAGCGAATAAACAAGCTGCTTAAATAGCTCCTCATCCATCCGGGTTTCAAAACTAGTGATAACGAACTTTCCGTTAGTAAGTGTACCAGTTTTGTCGAAAACAATTTGCTGCACATTTTTAAACAACTCCATGCTTTTGGTATCGGTGTATAAAATGCCTTCTTTGGCAGCACGACCCAGCCCCACTGCTATTGCGGCAGGTGTTGCCAGCCCCATAGCACAAGGGCAGGCAATGACGAGAACCGCTATTGACCTCATCAGGCTTTCGCTGAAAATGTGGTTGGCAAACCAGAAGTTGATGCCAAATGTGACCACTGCAACCGCCAGCACAACGGGCACAAACACTGCGCTTATTTTGTCCACCAGCAACTGCACGGGTGGCTTTTGATTTTGCGCCGATTTCATCATTTCCACAATGCTGCTCATCACCGTTTCTTTGCCGGCGGCGGTCACATACACCTTCACTGTGCCACTGCTGAGTACGCTGCCGCCTATCAGCAGGTCGTTTTGTTTTTTATACACAGGCAGGCTTTCGCCGGTAATGATTGCCTCATTCACTTCGGCATCGCCGCTTAGTATTTTGCAGTCGGCAGGCACTTGTTCACCTGTTTTTATCAGCAGCAAATCACCCGTTTTCAGAAATGTATTTTCTACCGGAAAAATGTTTTCGTTTTGCTGCTCATCGTAGGCTATCATGTTGGCCATCATCTTTTCCTGCCGGGTTAGTTTTTTGATTTCTTCCTGTGTTTTAGCAACCGAAGCATCTTCGAGCCAATTTCCAAAA
This sequence comes from Segetibacter sp., assembly GCA_043733905.1. Taxonomy (GTDB): domain Bacteria; phylum Bacteroidota; class Bacteroidia; order Chitinophagales; family Chitinophagaceae; genus Segetibacter. The sequence continues at coordinate 5,383 of JAYTGA010000285.1, read as the reverse complement.
AACACGATGGTGATGATGGAAGCAGCCGTTTCAAAAAATATCCTGGAAGGGTCGCCCTGCACCAGGCCAATAAGACTATAAACAAAAGAAGCCGTGGCACCGAGTGCGATCAGCACATTCATATTCGGCACGCCGCTGCGCAAACTATTGATGGCACTTTTGCCAAAAAAACTCATGCCGACCACATAAACAGGCAGACACAATGCAAGCTGTAAAAATGGGTTGTGAAGAAAATGCAGATTGAATAACATACCCCAATGCCCCAGCATGAGGACAACGGTAAACGGCAGGCAAAACCAGAATTTCTGAATATGGCTTCGCAAAAAAGGTTGCTTCTTTGGTGTTGGCAGAACTGTTTCATCTGTCTGAACGTGATAACCCAGCAACTCAATATTTTTCTTTGCTTTGTCCAGTTCTCCGTTTGTCTGCATGGTTTGAAAAAGCACATCGCCGCTGATGGGGTTCACCGTCACCTCTTGCATTCCTTGTTTTTGCAGCACTTTTGTTACGCTCAATGCGCAATTGCTACAGGTCATTCCCTCCACTTTCCAACTCACTTTTTCCATTGTCTGTTTCATTTCTTTAGATGATGTAAAATTACTTCAAACGCCGCCGCTTCTTCTTTTGCCGCAGTGCTATCTTTATTACATTGTTGCAATTTCGTGAGAAATGAACCATGTTTTGCAATACGTTTGCAGATGGAAATCATTTTTTCATTAGCAGAAATAAAACAAGCCGCTGCGGACATTTTTGCGGCAGCAAACAACAAAAAAGTATGGGCATTGCATGGCGAAATGGGTGCAGGAAAAACCACCTTCATCCACGCCCTGTGTGAACACCTGTGTGTGACGTCAACCATTGGAAGTCCCACTTACTCCATCATCAATGAGTATGAAAGCCCGGTTGCAGGCATTATTTATCACATGGACTGGTACAGGCTTCGGGACGAGGAAGAAGCCCTGGAAGCTGGTGTGGAAGAATGTCTGATGAGTGGACATCTCTGCCTAGTTGAATGGCCTGATAAAGCAAAACGACTGCTGCCAGATGATACTCTGCACATAACAATTGAGATGATAGATGAAGTGAAGAGAAAGGTATTTTTCTGAGCGTTCTCCATTCGCTTACTTTTGCAGGATAAATGGGTTCCTCAAAACCATTTATAGAAACGCGATGCTTTATGAAACAAAAAACAATCATCACGTTCACTTATTTTCAAAATTGTATGAAACGACTTTTGTTTTTACTGATAGTGCTTCCCTTACTCGTTTTTTCGCAGGAAAAAAAGGATACCAAATGGTTCAAAGGAATGTACATCCAATGGGGCTACAATACTGAATGGTACACCAAAAGCACCATCCATTTTAAAATGAGTAACGGCAACAATTTTGAACTGCACGATGCTATAGCGCATGACCAGCCAGACATGAGTGCCATTAAAACCGCACCGACGGAAGTGTCTATTCCCCAGTATAATTACAGGATTGGTTTTTATCTGAACCGCAGCCATACCCGGGCTTTTGAAATAAATTTTGACCATGCAAAATATGTAGTCACTGACGGACAGATGGTGCATGTGACCGGCACAATTGACGGCAAACCCGTGGACGGTGACAGCGTGATGGACGGCAACCGCTTCCTGCATTTTGAACATACTGACGGTGCCAACTGGCTGCATTTCAACTATGTGCAGCAGCACGAACTATTGCCCGTGAAAAGCCGCAGCCGAACCCTCATTTCTTATGTGTGGAAGGCAGGTGCAGGCATCAACATTCCCCGTACAGACTTTACCTGGCGTGGCGATGAATTAAACAACGCCTTTCACATTGCTGGCTACAACATAAGCGCAGAGGGCGGTTTAAGAGTTTTCCCTTTCAAAAGATTCTTCATTGAAGGCACTGCCAAGACAGGCTTTGTGCAATACCTGAATGCCCTGGCCGATACAAAATACACATCCGGCAACCGTGCAAGTCACCACTTTGTATATTTTGAACTGATTGCAACACTGGGCTATGAAATCAATTTTTAGGCAATTGCAAACCCAATTCACTCTTGCAAAATGAACCTTATGAAATTGTAATTATTCATAAAAATAAAAAAGGCTGTCTCCTCAAAGACAGCCTTTTTTATAAAAAGTTTAAACTGAAAATGTGATCAACTTTGCAGATAATTAGTTTCTGCTGCTTAGCCTGCTCAACAGTTTCAATATCTCTACATAGAGCCATACAATGGTGACCATGAGGGCAAAACCGCAGTACCACTCCATGTATTTTGGTGCGCCTGCTGCTGCACCTTGCTCTATCATGTCAAAATCAATAATCAGGTTGAGAGCGGCGATGGCTACCACAAACAGGCTGATGCCAATTCCTAAAAGACTACCGTTTCCAATCATCATAAAATCCATTTGAACACCAAACATTCTTACGATCCAGGTAATGAGATAAAATAAAGCGATGCCTAAAGTTGCAGTCATGATAATGGACTTAAAGCGTTGTGTCGGCCTGATGATGCGAAAGTTGTAAAGCAGGAACATGGCGACAGCAACACCTAAAGTAAGGCCGACAGATTGGGGAATGATGCCGGGATATTTTGCGCCAAAAATGTTGTTCATGAATGCTGAAATAGCACCGAGAAATAATCCTTCAAGAATGCCATAAAGCGGTGCCAGGTATGGAGCCCAGGTTTTTTTGAAAGTAATATTAACAGCCGTGATTAAACCCCCGAACACTCCTGTGAGCATCAGCGGCATCATGGTTTCCTGTTTGCCTTCGTTGTACAAATGCCATGTAAAACCAGCACCTGCTATGACCATCAGGAAGAGAAATCCAAATTTATTCATTGCTCCCCGAGCGGTCATTACACCCTGGTATTCATCTTCTACGGTTGTGTTGAAAATCTTTTCGCTAAGCGTAGGATTTCCGGATTTGAATAGTGCCATTTATTGTTTATTTTTTATGATAACAAAGATAAAGAAGGGATTGTTATGGGTTTGAAAAAAATGAGAATCTTTGAAATCCCTTAAAAAGTGAACTTTCATACCATTCAATCAAAAGATAAAATAAGTAATTTCCACACACCTATTTTTATTCGTTAAAAAACAAACTGCAACACTTGGGGTGTAGGAAATGAGTTGAACAGTGGTAAAACCAGGAACTTTCCTACGAACCTGCTAACTGCTTTTCAGTTAAATATTTCCAATAACGGCGTGGCATGTGCTGAATGTGCAAACGGGTATTTTTTCTTGCAGCAATGTTGACACTTTTAAAATATTGCTGCCACAATTGTTGATACAACAGTTCCTTTTCATCAAGTATGAGTGCAAGGTTTTTTCCTCTTTCAGTTTCTTCATTAAATGAAAGTTGTACCGTGTCCACTTTTTCCAAATTGTAGTAAATACCATAAGCACGATTGCTGTCATAAATAAGCCAACGCTGATTGGCATATCGGTTTTTAAAGTGCTTTTCAATCAGCGGCAACACGTTGAAGTCTGGCTGGCAAACGGCATAGTACAACTTATCTGCTGTTAGTTGAAACCGTACAAAAGCTTCCATCCGATGTTTTTCCCGTTCCACCTTACGGGCTATTTGTGAAAGCCGTAAAACATGCTGGTTGCTATAGTCATGTTCTATGAGCAATTGATTGCTGAATGCATACTGCACATAGCGCAGCAACAGGTTTTCAATATCTTTTTCTTCTGAAAGAAATGCCTTGTAAAACCGTCTCAAAGCACCAAGCGATACCTTTGTACCCAAACCCTTCAACACCCTTTGCGCCTTCGGAATATCCGCATGGCTTTCATGTTTTTTATCAAAAACATTTAGTTGACAACGGCTTGCATTCACAATATGCACATCACCCATCTTATACTCATACACTTCAAAGATGGCAGTCAGCAATCCTTCAAAACTGCCATCGTAAGTAACAGTAGTCATGTCTTAGAACATCTTTAGTTGCGTTGAAAAATTAGGTTTGTATTTGCTGCTGCCTTCTTTTAGAATAACTTCTTTTAATTGCCAGGGCAGCATGTCTATTCTTATAAAGTTATCGGCATGAGCACTTATAAAATGACGGGCCCGGGCAAATGCCACCCCCATTTTTTTCAGATGATCCCAGCTAAGTTTTGAAAAGCGGCGTGCTGATAAAATTTTATGCACTGAACTGATGCCAATGCCGGGTATGCGTTTTAGCATGTGCGCATCGGCTGTATTTATGTCGAGTGGAAACAAATGTAAATTACGCAAAGCCCAGCTTAGCTTAGGGTCTATGTCTGTATCCAGCAGTGGGTAGTCATAGTTGACTATTTCTTCGAGTTTGAAGTCGTAAAAACGAAGAAGCCAGTCTGCCTGGTACAAGCGGTTTTCACGAATCATTGGCACAGGCGTGCCAATAGCAGGCAAGCGGTTGTCATTACTGATAGGCACATAGCCGGAATAATAGACCCGTTTTAATTTCAATTTTTTGTAAAAATTGTCAGCAAGCCAGAGTATTTGCATGTCATTTTCAGGCGTAGCCCCTATCACCATTTGTGTACTTTGGCCCGCAGGGGCAAACATGGGCGTATTCTTAAAAAGCTTTTTTTCCTCCCGGTTTTGGTCTATAGCACCTTTCAGGTATTTCATGGGCATCAGCATGTCATTGCGGTTCTTGTCCGGTGCCAGCAGCTTTAGACTTTTCTCCGTTGGCATTTCCACATTCACACTCAGGCGGTCAGCATATAATCCTGCCTGGTGAAGCAGTTCGTCGCTGGCACCGGGTATGGCTTTCAGATGAATGTAGCCGTGAAAATTATGCTCCTGGCGCAATTTCTTCGCAATGCGCACCAGGCGCTCCATGGTGTAGTCCGCATTTTTAAAAATACCTGAACTGAGAAACAATCCTTCAATGTAGTTGCGACGGTAAAAATTGATAGTCAGGTCCACTACTTCATCTACGGTAAAAGCAGCCCGTTTTACATCATTGCTCTTGCGGCTTACGCAATAGGCGCAGTCAAAGATGCAGTGGTTGGTCAGCAAAATTTTCAGCAGCGACACACAACGGCCATCTTCAGTGTAGGCATGGCAAATGCCATTGCTCGCATTACCCAAACCTTTATTTTCATTTTTGCGGTTGCTGCCGCTTGATGCACACGACACATCGTACTTGGCAGCATCAGCAAGTATTGAAAGTTTTTCCACAATTCTATCGCTCATTTTCTACCGGATTTTATCGTGCTAAAATACTAATTTTATTAGCAATAAAATGATAAAAGTATTGGTAAGGGGATAGCAATGTCATCAACTTAAGGAATTTACCTTCAAAAATGGCATGTTTGAAGCAACGGTATATAGATAGGGCCTGTCTTAGCTCCTGAAACTTCAACATCATTATTATCGCATTTAATCACCAC
>JAYTGA010000284.1:0-8589 GCA_043733905.1 Segetibacter sp. | reverse complement strand
GAAGACGGTGGTGTAGGCGTGGCACTTGTTTGTGTTCTTGCCAAACCGCCTGTTCCAACCTTGACCCAACATGTCGGTAATGCAGGAGTAGTGACCGCATCAAAAGTTTCAGCAAAATCTGATACAGGGCTACAGCCTGTATTTGGAGCCGTTGTGAAAGTAACTTTTGTCCATGTACTATAAACACCAGAACCGCAATTTGATCTTACCCACAAATAATAAGTGGTACCCGCAGTTAAACCAGTTAATGATGCAGTGGTAGTTGTAACAGAAACTGTCGGGGTCGTTGTGCTTGTAGGTGCAGTTGCAGACGTACTATAATAAACGTCATAACCAGTTGGTGCAGTTGCAGGTGCAGTCCAGCTAACAGAAGCTGTTGTTGTCGTAATATTAGATACCATAACAACAGTCGGAGTATCGCAAGCTGCAGTAAGAGTTGTAAAACTAATACGGCTGGCCCATGCACTATTTGTTGATCCACAATTTGATCTTATCCAAACATAATAAGTTGTGCCGGATGTTAGACCTGTCAAAATATAACTTGTAGAGGTAATACCGCTTGAAGAGGGTGTTGTTGAACTTGTTGGTACTGTTGCTGATGTGCTGTAATAAACATCATAACTTACTGGTGCTGATGCAGGTGCCGTCCAGTCAAGGATAGCTGTTGTTGTTGTAATGTTGGAGACAACAGCAGAAGGTACAGTATCACATGTAGCAGTCAGAGTCGTAAAATTAATACTGCTTGTCCATACACTATTGAGTCCGGCGCTACAAACTGATCTTACCCAAACATAATAAGCGGTACCTGAGGTTAATCCAGTTAAAATTGTATTTGTTGGAGTAATACCTGCTATACTCGGGGTAGTTGTACTGGTTGGAGCAGTCGTAGATGTGCTGTAATAAACATCGTAACTTAAAGGCGCGGGTACAGGAGCTGTCCAGCCAATATTAGCAGTTGTAGTGGTAATGTTAGATTCAGTGACAGCAGTTGGAGCATCACAAGTTGCAGTAAGAGTTGTAAAGCTAATACGACTTGCCCAAGCACTATTCAGTCCTGCGCTGCAAACTGATCTTATCCATACATAATAAGTTGTACCTGCTGATAATCCTGTCAAATTGTAAGTTGTGGAAACAATACCGGTAGCAGATGGCGTCGTTGTACTAGTTGGTGCTGTTGCAGATGTGCTATAATAAACATCATAACTTAACGGTGCAGATGCCGGAGGCGTCCAGCTAACAGTAGCTGTTGTGGTTGTAATGTTGGAAACAACGACAGCAGTTGAAGTATCGCAAGTTGCAGGAGCAGTTGTAAAACTATCCTTCACAGTCCACTGACTGTAAACACTTGTGCCGCAATTAGACCTAACCCAGGCAAAATACTTAGTATTAGCGGAAAGAGGGGTCAGAATATAATTCGTTGTTGTTACACCAGTAGCAGAAGGTGTTGTGGAAGCTACAGGTTGTATGCCTGAAGTGTTGTAATACACATCGTAGCTTGCAGGTGGTGTTGCTGGCGCAGTCCAGTTAAGCTTTGCTGAAGACGTTGTAATATTGGAAACTGATACGGCAACAGGTGCAGTACAGGTTGGCGCAGTAGTTACAGAAATATCATCAACATAAAGATTAAATTGGTTAGTTGCTGAATAAGCATGGAAACCAATATAATAAACTCCCGTTACCAATGGAGTGAAATTAGTTGCGGCATTTGAAGGAACTCCTCCTGTAATAGATGGATAATCTACAAGTAAATTGGTCATAGAAGCTGCACTTGCAGAAGTTCCATAACTCACATTCATGCTTTCCACAAAGGTTGCACTGTTGTTACCATACTTAAAGGCAAGTTGGTAAGTGCTTCCTGCAGTCAGGTTCAGACCTTGTGTATAAAACCAGGTATTAGCGGGACTTGAACCATTCCATGGATATTCCAGAGCATTATTTGTAAATCCATTCCCCGGTGCTGAGACTGTTTTCCAGATATTACCAGTGCCTGTGCTTAGGTTTTCAGCAGAGGTACACACAGGTAAACCTGGTATAACGGCAGATTCAAAATTCTGGGTATAAGGTATGCCTGTTGTGCCGCAGGTAGTATAGAAACTATCAGCAACAGACCAGATACTTTTTCCACCGGCTCCACAGTTTGATCTTACCCAAACAAAATAATGTGTAGCACCTGAAAGAGCTGCCAGGTTATAAGTTGTTGCTGCAACACCGGTAGCAGAAGGTGTTGTGGTGGCCACGGGGGCAGCATTACTTGTGCTATAATACACATCATAACTGGCAGGTGCACTTGAAGGTGCAGTCCAGTCAAGTTTTGCTGCTGTTGCTGTTATGTTTGAAACAATCAGTGTAGTTGGTGCATTGCAAAGTACAGTCGTTGTAAAACTATCCACACCAGACCATAAGCTTACTCCGTTTGCTCCACAGACAGACCGTACCCAAACAAAATATTTAGTCCCAACTGAAAGACCTGTCAGGCTATAGCTTGTAGGAATAACACCTGTTGCAGAAGGAGTTGTAGTGGATACAGGTGTAGCATTACTTGTGCTGTAATAAACGTCATAACTGACAGGTGCTGTAGCAGGAGCAGTCCAGCCAAGTTGCGCAGTTGTTGCCGCTATGCTTGACACAACCAATGTATTTGGTTGTGTACACGAAGGAAGCGGTTGCCACGATACATCATCTATTAAAATACTGTAGCCTAAACTCCCTTTGTTTCTAAAAGCAAAAACAACAGATGACCCAGTCAAACCTGATGGTGTAACTGTATAAGTTTGGTAAGTCAAAGTTGACATAGCAAATTCCTGGATAAGGACAAAAGTGGATGAGTCGGTAGGATTGGTCAGATAACCAACCTGAAGGGTGTCTCCTATTGTAAAATTAGCTCTTGCACTAAACTTAAGCTGGTAGTTGCCTGCACTTGCATTACTGACCGGTGGCATAGAAACCACTGCCCGACTGCTGGCAGAGCCGCTGTATATATACAACGTATTTGGAGAAGAATTGGGATTGGTAGTTTGAATATTTGCTAACCCTCCTGTTCCTACTTTATTCCAGCAGACAGGCAAGTTTGCAGAAGCATCAAAATTTTCAGTAAAAGTAGTGACCGTTCCGCACACAGTTGAGAAACTGACACTTGACCACGGGCCGGTACTTCCCGATCCGCAATCTGCTCTTACATAAAGTGTGTAGGATATTCCAGGATTTAAACCTGTTAAAGCTTTATTGATTGTTGCGCTGTTGCCACTGGCTGCCAGACCTGTTGACCCGCTGCCTGCTGCACCACTTGTTCTTACTTCATAATTATATTGAGTTGGTACGTTTCCAGAGGTAGGAGCAAGCCACGATGCATTGGCTCCAGTCTGGGTGATTCCTGTAACAGTAAGGCCAGAGATAGATTTACAGTTGGAAGTCACAAGACCGTCAATGAGAATATTGCCCACAATGCTACTTCTTGTTCCGGTTGGTGGTGTAGCAGGATCTGGATTGGTGTTGTCGTTAGAATAAGCTAAAATACGATTTGTTCCGATAGTTGTTCCCTGAAAACGGGTACTTCCATCAAAGCCATCTTTATTTTCATCCGCTGCAATTATTAGATTGCCTAAACTGGCATCATATGGAAAAGGAGTTGTCAAAGTGATCGTTATCCATCCGGGAACGGTGTAGCCTGTCAGTAAACCACTGAAAACAGGAGTCAGATTAGTCAAAGGCTCCCAATCCGTGGTACTTGCAAAAGAGTTCTTTGACGTAACACCCATGTACAGGTCAATGGAATCAGAACTGGACAAAGACGCACCGGCATAATAAAACTGAACAGACGTAATGTTGCCCGACGCAGATATTTCAGACCCAAGGTAAACAGTCTGCACATACGAATAACCATAGAATGCATTCCATGGAGAGTTTGAATTTGTTGCAGTACCTGTGCCAATAGCAACCTGTTGGGAGAAGGCCATTAACTGGAAAAAAACAGCGAATAGCAAGAAGTAGAGTTTTCTCATTTTTGAAAAATTATTTGAAAATTTTGTCCAAGTTATCAAAAAAATAGCGTTTGATTCCAAAAAATTAGTTGAATTAAAAATTTAGTGGCTTTTCACTTTTTTGTATTGCAAAAATACAGAAATCGTTTAAGTTCTTTTGTCAGTCATTTTTTGTTTTCATATCTGGTAAAAAAGACATCAGCAGCATAAAAAGAGAGAGGCAGATAATGAGATAAATGCCCATTTTTTTTTCAGGGCATTCCCCTGCTTCGCAATGGGTCAGGAGTAAAAAATTCCTGAAAGACCAGGCAACATTAAAAGCGCAAAAAAACAGGTTGGCCCTTTTTGCCCCGGCTTTTTTTACCAGGAAAAAAAGAATGGTGAAAAAGCTGATAATAACATGCATCAACCCCGGCTGTCCAAAGTTGGTTCCGTTCGTATGAAAACCAGTCATGGTTGCCTGAACAGAAGGAATATAAACCCACGGAACAAAGCAGGCAAGGACCAAAAAAACGGAAGCCGCCACGCCGAGAAGATTGGAATACCGCATATTTTTTTAAAAGAAAAATGGATCACTATTGTAATCCATTTTTTGGTTTGATGGAGGTCCCGAGCGGATTCGAACCGCTGTAGAAGCTTTTGCAGAGCTTTGCCTAGCCACTCGGCTACAGGACCATTTGTTTGAGGGTGCGAAAATAAGGCAAAACCTTTAAAAAGGAAATAAGAAAATTTCATTGGCTTGTTTTTCTTTGCATAGTTTCACAAAACTGTCTTTCATTTCTAACGCTGAAAAAGTAAACATCGTTTGTTTAGTTTTACCCGTTCAATGTTGTTGAAACCTAAAAAATAAAACCATGCTCAAAATTGCCGAAAGTGAACTCATCCTCAACAGCCGGGGCGCCATTTATCACCTTGATGTGAGACCCGAAGAAATTGCAGACCTCATCATTACCGTAGGCGACCCTGACCGGGTAAAAGAGGTCAGTAAATATTTTGACAAAACAGAACACACTTATCAGCACCGGGAGTTTGTGACCCACACAGGCATGTTAGGCAGCAAAAGGATTTCAGTTGTCTCAACAGGCATTGGTCCCGACAATGTGGACATTGTGCTGAACGAACTCGATGCACTGGTCAACATCAACTTTGAAACACGCACCATCAACCCTGAACTCAAGCACCTCACCATCATCCGTATGGGTACTTCGGGTGCATTGCAGGAAGACATTCCGGTGGACAGCATTGTGGCAACTACGCATGGTCTGGGCATAGACAACCTGCTCAATTTTTATCACCACGACAACAACGATGAAGAGATGCAGATCATTCAGCAGTTTGTGGCGCATACACAGATCAGCGGCAACTTTTCCCAACCCTACATCAGCACCGCCGGAGCTGCAATTCTCAAACATTTTGTAGATGGGTTTCATCATGGCATCACCATCACCTGCCCCGGTTTTTATGGCCCACAGGGGCGGGTACTCCGGCTCGGCCTTACCAATCCCGAACTTATAGACAGGCTATCCAGTTTTACTTTCGGGCCTCACCGCATTACCAATTTTGAAATGGAAACCAGCGCCATTTATGGACTGGGAAAATTGTTGGGTCACCAATGCCTCAGCCTTAGCGCAATCGTTGCCAACCGCATCAAAAAAGAATTTAGCAAAGACGGCAATGCAGCCGTTGAAAATATGATTCAGAAATCGCTGGAGATTATTGCGGGGATGTAGTGATGGCCTACAGTAGGTTTGCTGGCTGAGAACGGCTGCAAAGGAAAAAATAACGCCAAACCCCGTATTAGCGGTATGCGCTTGTGTGAGCAGCTTCTAAATGTAATACCTTGTTTTTAAATTAATGTTATTGTGCAAAGAAATTAGCCATACTAAAAATTATCTAAATATTTATAACCATTTCCCGTGTTCAACAGTAATACTCTTTCAGAGCTATCAATTTTTTGTATCCGGTTTAAATGCAATAATGCTTTCCATGTTGCAGCACCTTCAGGTGAAATTAGTAAGCCCTCCATTCTTGCAATTTCCTTTACTCCTGCGGCTATTTCCTCATCTTCAATTGCTACTGCAATTCCACCAGATTCTTCTAAAACCTCAAGCATCATGTTCATACCGAATGGATAAGGTACAGCCAGTCCATTTGCAATGGTAGGCTTTGGGGTAAAATTATTTTTCCAGTTAAGAGGATCATTTAAAGCACGTAATATAGGAGCGCATCTTTTTGATTGCACAGCAATCATTCTGGGCAATGGCCCCCTTATCCATCCCATTGACATCATTTCTTTGAAGGCTTTCCAGATACCGATCAATCCTGTGCCTCCTCCTGCGGGATAAATGATAACATCAGGCAACTGCCAGTTTAGTTGTTCAGCAATTTCATAGCCCATTGTTTTTTTGCCTTCTAACCGATAGGGTTCTTTTAAAGTAGAAATATCAAAATAATGACCATTGCTGTTTATTTCAGTTATTTTTTTTGCGCAGTCATTTATTAGCCCATCAATTAAAATTAACTCTGCACCATACAATTCGCATTCCTGTTTAAAAATTTTAGGCGTATGGCTGGGCATTATAACCGTACATCTTATATCAGCTTTTGCACAATAAGCAGCCAATGCACCACCCGCATTTCCTGCTGTTGGAATTATGCATTGTGTTATTCCAAATTCTTTTGCTTTAGATACTGCCACGCTCAACCCCCTGGCTTTAAATGAACCAGTGGGATTAGAAGATTCATCTTTTAGTAACAAATCTGAAAAACCAAATCTATCAGCAAGCTTATTTAAAGCGAATAGTGGGGTCATGCCTTCACCAAGTGATACAATATCATCTTCTTTTATGACGGGTAACATCTCTGAATATCGCCACATATTTTGTTGTCGAAATTGAAGCGTTTTTTTGGCCAGTTCCAGTGAAGAGTCATATTCAACAATTAAGGGTTGATGACAGCATAGCGCATAGGTGTTTATTGACGATAAAGAATACTCTTTTTGGCAATTGGAGCATCTTAGAACAGTTGCAAATGTAAAGGGCTTAATTAATGTCTCCATTAAATAAATGTACCACTGAAATGATACCGGGAGTAAATAAAAATGTTATCGGCTATAACTTCTCGTTATACCTCCTTTTTGCAAAACCGAATAAATACTTTATTAAGTTCGTTGCTATCAGTGCCATGTCGCTGTATAAAAAAGAAATCTCGTATAATTTGAAATTTTTCAATTTTTAACGCTACCAGGTCTCCATCTCGTAACTCTTTTAAGATTGAACCCTTAGGCAAAAAGCCAAGACAAGTGTCTTCTGTTAAAAAATTTTTTAGTGCTTCAGTTCCTGCAAGACGTACATTGACATTTAAATCGGATAATTTAATCCCATTCTTTTCAAGGTTATATTTTAATGCAGCCAGAGTTCCTGAACCTTGCTCTCTTAATACAATTGGATAATGCTGAATTTCCTGAATTGTTAATGTCTTTTTTTTCGATATGGGACTTTTTGCACTACAGACAGCCACTACTTCATCAGTTATAAATGGTTGATATAAAATAGCAGAATTCTTTTTTTTCCCTTCCACAATGCCAATATCAATATCCTGATCAATTAATGCTTTTGTTATAGTATCCGTATTTCTGTTAAGCAAACTAATTTTTACTTCAGGATACTTTTGGTGAAATGCGGATAAAATTTTTGGTATAATGTACAATGCAACTGTTGTACTGGCACCTAATTTTAATTGACCTTTGGCTTTTAAATGATCTTTAAGAACACTAAGTTCAAATTCTAATTGGCTTTGAATTTTCTTTGCTTCTTTTAAACGGTTTAGTAGCAAATGGCCGCCTTGAGTTAAATGGATAGCATGCCCTTTTCTTTCAAACAAGGTGGTTTTGTAAAATGACTCCAATGCTTTTATATGTTTACTAATGGCTGGCTGGCTTATGAACAATACTTCACCGGCTTTGGAGAAACTTAAGTTAGATGCCACTTCTATGAATATTTCGTGTCTTGTAGAAAGCATTTCAAAATTAAATTATAATACTTTGATCTTTTTTTCAAGAAATCTTTATGCAATAAAATTAGCAATATATATTTCAAATGAAAAATGACGATATTAAATTCAATCCCATTTTTCAATCGTTCTAAAGTAGCCAACGGGTTACCGCTATCAAGAGCCTGCTTGCCGTTGTTCGGGTATTTCATGTTCTTCAGCTCGAACTTTCAGCACAATAACGAACAGATGTTGAACATAAAACAAAAGCTAGACAAATAACTTTAAGCCCAAACAAAAGCATAAAAGTAAACTGCTGCCGAAGCTGCCAACGTTCCGCCATACTTGCAGCAAACCCCATGTAAGCGATTCGTGCCTATTGAGATTGAAGTTCTTTACGTTTCTTTTTGCTCGTTGTCCGTAATGATTTCACTTTGCGATTTTTAAGAAAATCGCTAAATGATTTATCGTCTTTGTCACTCACAGGCTTGTTAATAAAAACAAAGTCTTTGTCGTCCATTTTTTTGAAGTCTATCATAATGTAAAGTCTTTAAAATATTTTGTTGTTAGAACGTACGCCTCTCTTGTGTCAATAAACATTCTGTTTCCGCTAAAAATCTTT
>JAYTGA010000283.1:0-10110 GCA_043733905.1 Segetibacter sp. | reverse complement strand
TGAAATTGATCAAAACCGCATACTGTACCACCCAACCATCCAGGAACTCAACTATAGAATCCTGCCTTAAATGTGTAAGTTATTTTGACAACTTAACTAAGCATGAATATGGTCCGAAAGTTTTGAAAAACTTTTGTCAAAATCATTTTCAAAGTCAAGATGATTAAGTGGCTTGAATTCTTTTGCAGATAAAAGATTCAAATATTTGTTCTCATCGTCTTCGCTAACAAATTGAAGGTTTTTGCAAAGAGAAACTCTGTCTTTTAAAGTGGTAAGTAAGTTTTCCATTTTAAATAAATTATTATTTGTTGCTTCAAAGGTTTCCTTCAAAGATGAGAGCTCCTTTTCTTTGACCTGTATTTCAATAAATGATTGTTTTATTCTTTGATTGTATTCTTCAATCGTGTTATCTACTTCTTTTTGTTTTTCAAGCAAAATTTTTTTAGTCCTTTCCTCTATTTCTTCTTCCTTACTTGTAAATTGTTGCTCTGCCGTTTCTAAATAGTTGTTTATTTCAAGTAATGTTTCAACCTTATTTTTTATTTCTACATTTAGTTCACTTAGTTCTATTATTTCTTGAATGTTTTCGTTTTTTGCTTGCAGAAGAAAAAGATTTGTTTTTGTTGTCCGTTCATGTTTCCTTGCAAGTGTTGCTTCAAAGGAATATTTTTTACCATTTGTGAGTTCGTCAGTTGCAATAAAAATTTCCCCTACTCCATCATTTGAAACTGGGTAAGATAAAATAGTTCCATTTTGATGTGTAACATATTTTAAAAAGCCAAACTCTTTATTTGGTACTTTCCAATATTCCCCTTCAAACAATAAATTGGGAATGGAATTATGCTTTTTGAATTCATTCAATATAGCCGTATCATTTTTTTTAAAGTAAGGTTCGAGTCTATCCAATATCTCGACTCTGCTTTCTTTGCGTTCTTCAAATTTTGATTTTAGCTCATCCAGCCGGTTTGTAATAAGTTTTGGTTTTGCATAAATTTCACTCACAGGAGTTTGTTGTATATCTCCTTGATACTTTGGGATAGCTCTTTTTATAAGGTCAGCACTCAAAACAAAATTTTCATCTTGTGGTATATCCACAAATATCTTTTTATAATGTTCGAATACATCAGGAACAGTTGCATTAAGTTCTTTTGCCAATTCTACTATTGTCATCTAGTAAGTTTTTTTCTTTGTTCGATGGAGCAAAAGCAAATGTGGTGCAATTTCTCTGCTTTGTATGTTGGCTTCACCTGTTTTGCTTTTGCTGAAACATCAGCTTTCGGGGTCGCTAAGCTGTTTGCCTGAAGTTACAGGGTGTCTCAATAGGGTGACCTACAACGATAGGCTGTGAAAAAACTTCCACCTTTTACAAACATACACACAAATAGCCTTTCAATCAAATGGCTGTTTATTTTAGAGTATGCAATTTATAACAGGCAGCAACGATCGGCACCAAATGTTATTTGTAACCCTTGATACATAGGTATCCCTGACAAAGCGGTCCGGGATCATAGATGCTTTTGTTGACAAGCTTGATTTAGGAAAGATTGGTATTTGGAGCTACTATTTTGAAATACGAAGGCCGTCCGCCTTATGAGCCGACATAAAATAAATTATCCGTAACATTCCCCACATACTAAAGAGATATACCCAACTTAAACCTTACTTATACTCAATCTACTCCATAGCTACTCCCACTTTACTCCTCATAAAGGGCATTGGAACCATACCCTTGCAGGCATAGTTCACCTAAACATAAACCTGCACAACGAATACTTTCTTTTGCCAAAATTGTAGTCAAAAGTTTTGCAATATTTTTACCTAATCTCACAAGGTCGTTCAAAACTGAGCGGCCTTTTTATTTTCCCAAAACAAACACGCATTTTGGTTGTTACACTCTTGTTTATCCTTTAGTTTTGTTTTCAATAATTTTCCCCACATGTTGCAGTCGTCCACTCTTTCTTTCCTGAAAAAACTAAGTCAAAACAACAACAAGCCGTGGTTTGAAGAAAACCGGAATTTGTATGAAAGTGCAAAAGCAGATTTTGAACAGATCGTTGCAGAGGTGATTGTACATCTTGGTAAAAAAGACCCGGACATTGCTACCCTTGTGGCAAAAAAATGTACGTTTCGACAGCACAGAGACATTCGCTTCAGCAAAAACAAAACGCCTTACAAAATCAATATGGGAGCCAGTTTTGATAAGGGAGGTAAAAATTCGGGTATGGCGGGCTACTACCTACACCTTGAGCCCGGCAACAGCAGCATGGCCGGTGGTGGACTGTGGATGCCCGAGGCTCAGGTGCTGAAAAAAATACGACAGGAAATAGACTATAACTGGGAAGAATTTTCGGCTATTGTTAATGCGCCTGCTTTCAAAAAAACGTATGGCGGTGTTAGCTTTGGCGAACACCAACTGATCCGCGAACCTAAAGGCTATGACAAAGAAAACCCTGCAATTGAATACCTGAAACTCAAAAGTTTTGTCGCCATCCGCACCCTGGCTGATGAAGAAATGCTGGAGGCCGGCCTGGTGTCTAAAGTTGTATCGTCCTTCACTGCTTTAATGCCTTTTATCGGGTTTATTAACCGGGCTTTGGAATAAAAAAAGAGCTTTTTATTCAAAAGTTTTTTTTAAAAGTTTTTTAAAAATGATTTAAAAACCGCTTCTCCCTCTACTCTGTGTCGTCTTTTTTTCCGGATTGTCCGTAGTAAAACAGAATTTTAACCACAGAGAAAAGCAATCAGCAAAAAAACATGAGTTAAAAGAAGAGAGATAATATCGGATCGGTATTGATGGGTTGTAAAAATTCCTGAAAATAAAAAACTGCTAAATTTTTCATGAAAAAGAAAGTTTCTAATACTAAACTTCCTGTTGCAATCAAAGCCAAAAACTATTCATTTTTTGAAAATGTATGGGATGTGGTACGACAAATACCCAAAGGCCGAGTGTCAACATACGGTGCCATAGCGGCTTACCTGGGTGCAAAGTCATCAGCACGCATGGTTGGTTGGGCTATGAACAGCAGCTTTACAGTAATGCCAAAAGTGCCTGCACAACGGGTAATAAACCGAAACGGAATGCTGAGCGGCAAAGCGCATTTTGCCACACCCACGCTCATGGAAGAGCTTTTGGAAAAAGATGGCGTAAAGGTTGAGAATGACATGGTCACGCACTTTGACAGAATCTTTTGGGATCCGGCGATTGAATTAGAATAATTAGTGCAATTTAGTTGTACAGTTCGACACCTTTTTACCCAATATCTTAACAAAGATTTCATTTACATATTTCTCATTCATTTCAGCAGGCCATTTGTTTTTGTTTATTTTTGCGAATTGGCCTTTTCTGACACCGGATCAGGGTTGTACAACAAAAGAAAACAGATCGTTGTAAATTCCGAAACAGCTATTTTACAACTATTTTGTTTTTTAAAATGGTTTAATAACCGTCGCACACAACAATTTAATATTCCATGGCATTACCGCATCTCATCAAGCACATATACAATCACGGCACAGACGAAGTCATTAAACGGGGAAAAAAAATACATAGCATGGGCTATGTAGAAATGATGGATTATGATGACCTCATGTCGGCTGTCACTTTCAGGGTAAAAGATGATACTTATGCCACCTGGTACAAGGTAAATATCAGCAAGTTTAAAGAAGCCGCTACACTGTCGCTCAGATGCACCTGCCCCTACAACCTGGGCGAAATATGCCGCCACGAAGCCGCCTCACTTTTTCAATTGCAGGAATTGCTTGATCGCAACATGCTGAACGAAAAAGACATTTTGTATGATCAGAAACACACTGTTGTAAAAATGAAACAGCTTGACCTGAAAATGATCAGGCTGCTGACCGCTCCTAACTCCTACACAGAAACTGAAGACTATTTGCGAAGCAACAAAGCAAGCATACTGGAAGCGAAAGACGAACGTGTAAAGGCCGAAGTGGAATACGAAGGACAGATTTACAAAGTGCTGATTCAGAAAAATGAAGAGAGGAATTTTGACACAAGCTGCAATTGCGACAGCGATAATAAACACCCGCTTTGCCTGCATAAAAGCATTGTACTGGTGCAGCTTTTGAGCCGCTTTGGCGTCAATTATTTTGATAGCATCCGCAATTGGGACAAGGAAAAAAATAAGCTGTTGGAAGCCTATGGCTATTCGCTGAATGATGACCTGAAAGACAAGTTTGAATTTGCTTACAAAGACGGGAAACCTTTCTTGCGTGTGCTGGACATTTCCATCAAAAGAATAACACCTGTCACGGCAAGTATTACCCGGAAACCTGTGATGGAACCAGTGGCAGCAGATGAAGATGAGGAAGAAGAAGTCGCAAAACCTGCCCCTATGCAGCTTGCCGTGGTATTTACGGAAAATAGGGATCAATACCCGTTTTTGCAGGTGGACGGTGTGCAGGGCGAACCTAACGAAGATCGAAATGCCTTTGCAGGAAAATCAGAAAAACTGGATCTTAACAAATTCATTAACACAGACGTTTTCAGCGACGATGATAAAATGCTGGTGCAGCAACTACGCAAATTGCAGCCTGCGGAAATAACCCGTTACCTGAACCGGAACTCACCTTTCAGCGGCATTTGGGAAAACATTATCCAGCAGCATAACGATGAACTGCCTGAAGAAACCCGAAGCCTGATTGTGGAGTTTTTGCTGCCCCGCTACAAAAAAATTTTCACCGAAGCATCAGAACATTTCACGTTCATTTTGCCGGCTGGCAAAGCATACACAACAGCCAACCTGAAAAAAGTGTACCTGAATGATGAGCCTGCTTTGCTCAATTTCAGCATTACCTATCAAAAGAATTTTTACGAAGTAAAATGCTTTGTAAAACTCAATCACACCGAAGTGTCCATTACCGAGAATGCAAGCCAGTCAACACTTTTGTTTCTTCACGATGATACTTTCTATTTTTACGAAAAGCCAAAAGATGTGCTGCTGACGGAGAAATTTTTCGCCGCTGGAGCAATAAAAATAACAGAGGAACAATGGCCAAAACAACTGAACGATTTCATTTTGCCCCTGGCAAAAGAATACAACGTTCAGTTTAACAACGTGAAACGGGAAGACATTAAAGATGCGAAGCCGGAAGTGAAACTGATGCTGAGGGAAAAGGGGGACTACCTTGTGTTTCAGCCAATTTTTGTTTACAAAGGCTACGAGGTAAAACCGCATGATAAAGAGAAAGTCATCATTCCCCGCCAGGACAAACTGCTGGTCATTCAACGGCATATTGAGGAAGAGAAGGCTTTTGTAAAAAAACTTGAAAACCTGCATTCGCAATTCATTAGACCAGACGATGGCGACAACCTGGTTCTGAAAGGTGCAGAGGTTTTAAAGAACAATTGGTTTTTCCTTTTTATAGACGCCATGAAGGAAATGAATATTCCTGTGCATGGTTTCGAGGCACTGAAGAACTTCAGGTTCAACACATCAAAGCCGACGACTAAAATCTTCATTACGAGCCAGACCGACTGGTTTGATGCAAAGGTGGAAATCATTTTTGGTGATCAGAAAATAACTGTGGCCGATGTGAAAAAAGCCTTGGCCAACAAGCAACAGTTTGTGCCGCTGCAAGATGGGTCGCTGGGCATTTTGCCTGAAGAATGGATCAAGAAGTATTCATTGCTTTTCAGGGTGGGCGAGGGCAAAAGCGAAAAGATGAAGCTTAGCCGTTATCACTTTAGCGTGATAGAAGAACTGTACGACAACCGCAACGAGGAAGAACTTTTCTTTCAGTTGGAAGAGCGGTATGAAAAACTAAAAGATTTTAAAAGCATAGAACCGGTAGAGGCGCCACAGCACCTGCAGTCCACGCTCCGGCCTTACCAAACTTCAGGTTTTCAATGGCTCAATTACCTGCACACAGTCAAGTGGGGCGGCATACTGGCCGATGATATGGGTCTTGGTAAAACAATTCAGGCACTGTCTTTTATCCACCATATTAAAGAGACCACCGGGTCACTAACGGTCCTGGTCGTTTGCCCCACCACGCTGATGTATAACTGGGAAAATGAGATCAAAAAATTTACTCCATCGCTTACTTACTACATTCATCACGGTAGTTTGCGTGACAAGGCAGAGATTTGTAAACCAAGAATGGACGTAATTATTACGACCTATGGAACATTGCGCAGCGACATAAAATCATTTGTAGAACCTGATTTTGATTACATCATTTTAGATGAAAGCCAGGCGATTAAAAACCCAGGTAGCAAGGTAACAAAAGCTGCAAGTTTGTTGAAGGCTAAAAGCAGGCTTTGTCTTAGCGGTACACCTTTGCAAAACAATACGTTTGACATTTTTGCACAAATGAACTTTTTGAACCCCGGCATGTTGGGCAGCATAGAATTTTTTAAACAGGAGTTTGCAGTGCCAATTGATAAATTTGGCGAAAAGGAACAGAAGGAACACCTCCGCCGCTTACTGTTTCCTTTCATTCTCCGCCGCACAAAAGAGCAGGTGGCTAAGGATTTACCTGACAAAACAGAAATGATTTTATTCTGCGAAATGGGTGAGGAGCAAAGAAAAATTTACGAAGCTTTCAGAAATGATTTCCGTGAAAAAATACTGGGGGTGGTAGAGGCCAAGGGTATTGGAAAGTCACAACTAACCATATTGCAAGGCTTAATGAAACTAAGGCAGATTTGCGACAGCCCTGCTATTATGAAAGACGACGAGAAGTTTCCCAACGTGTCCATTAAGTTGGATGAACTGGTAAGAGAAATAACCGAAAACATTAGTGATCACAAAGCTTTGGTATTCTCACAATTCCTGGGAATGTTAGCTCTCATTCGAGAAAGGCTGGAAGAAATGGGCGTAAAGTACCAATATTTTGATGGTAGCACAAGTGCATTGGACAGGCAGGTGGCTATTGATGGTTTTCAGAATGATGAAGAATGCAGGGTGTTTCTGATTTCGCTGAAAGCTGGTGGGGTTGGTCTAAACCTGACCGCAGCAGACTATGTTTACATTGTTGACCCCTGGTGGAACCCTGCTGTGGAACAACAGGCTATTGACCGCACACACCGGATTGGACAAACCAAAAACATATTTGCCTACCGCATGATTTGCAAAGACACAGTGGAAGATAAAATTTTGAAGCTACAGGACAAAAAGAAGGCTTTGGCTGCAGATTTAATAACTGATGATACTGCCTTTGTCAAAAACTTGACAAGAGAAGATCTTGAGTATTTATTTAGCTAAAAATATGGCGTAGGACAGTTAATATTTATATGATAATAAATAAAAATAAGACGCTAAAAACTGTTAGTAGCTGCAAACGGAAGTTGTTCCAGAATTTTGTTGGTTTTCTTGTTAGTTTGCGCCTGACATTTTTCCCCAAAAATGCTTGGCGCAGGTTTTGAATTATTTATTGTTCACCAAAAAAATTCAAAAAATATGAAAGCTGTAAAAGATTACCTGATGTATTTTCCAGGTGGGGAGATGAATGAAGGCAGTGGAACCTCCTCAACATTGGACGAAGATGCTCAAGAAGCAGAAACCGATGATGCTACAAAATTGAACGAATCAGATTTTGATGTAGATGAAGATGATGATTCGGCTAATTCTGATGAAGACCTTGAAGAAGAATTAGAAGATGATGCAGAGAATGACAAAGAAACTGTTGAGTAGTTTTAAATTTATTCTACATCAAAATTCATTAGAAAAAGGGCTGCCTAATTGTTTTAGACAGCCCTTTCAATTCAACCATAATTCAACAATATTTTACAAATCTGCCATCTTCAGTTTTTTTAGAATTTTTACTTCGGCAGATAGAATTTTACCGTCCCTTTTGTAAGAAAATTTTGGACTTTCACCTTCTTTCAGGTCTTTCAACTGGTTACGCAAATCGTCTACACCATTAATGTCTTTACCATTTATTTGTGTAATGACATCACCTTCTTTCAGTCCGGCTTTGGCAGCGGGTGATTCATCGTCCACATCTTTTACTTTCACACCCTTACCTTCTTCAAGATCCTGGATTTGAAGGCCCAGCCTGGGTTTGTGATGAAAATCAAAATTGAAATCTTCCATTCCCGGTGGCTCTATACCTTCGGGCATATCGAAATTAAAGTCTTCGCCATTAATGTTCATCATTACCTTTTTCCTCGACTTGTTTTCTGAAAGCGTAGTGGTTGTTTTAGTTTCTTTACCATTTCTTTTGTAGGTAATGTCCACCTTGTCATTTGGTTTATATTTAGCAATTGCATCAGTCAGATCTTTGGGGTCTTTTATAACGTTTGAACCCACTTTGGTAATCACATCTTCTTTTTGCAAACCTGCTTTCTCGGCACCACTTTCTTTGGTTACTCCAGTTATTTTTACACCGTCTTCTGCCTTTGCTGTGATGACACCCAACATGGCTTTATTAATACCCATGGGAATAAAATCATCAAAATCTTCATTGTCACTGCCAGGGTGCGGAGGCATGAAACGTCTTGGCCCTGGCCCACCAGGACCTCCAATTCGCTTTTCGCGTTTAATGATTTTTACGTTGCCGTCTTTGAAGTCATCCATTGGTTTGCCGTTGATGGTTACATTGTCGCCATCAACAACAATGGTCATTTTTTCGTCTTTGCCTTCGTTTTTCCTGATAATAATTTCTTCGTGTTTTTCTTTCAGGGGTTTGGGTGGCTTTGGTGGCGGCGGCGGTGTTTCATCCTGTGCAAAAGTTGCGGAAGCCATGAGCGTAACGGCTAAAAATGTGGCGGGATATTTCATCCATTTCATGATAAAAAGTTTTTGGTTTACGAAATGTTTAGTAGATCAAAACTACATAAAGTTTCGGATATACGAAGCCCTTCGGAAATGTTAATTATTTTTTAGCGGGAGCATTAGGCTTTGGATGAAACCACAGATGGATTGATCGATTCATAAGTTTTAGCAGTAATCTCGTCAATAACTTCTTCTTTTAAAAAAGTAAAGCCGCACTTTTCCAAAACTTTTTGCGAAGCGATATTCTCAATGTGCGCTGCAGCAAAAATGCCCGGCAATTGCAGCACTTCAAAACCATATTCAATTATTCTTTTAGCAGCTTCGGTCGCATATCCTTTGCCCCAATGTTTTTTAAAAAACCGATAGCCAAGATCAGGGAAGTTTCTCTTCGGAATTCGTTTCAAGCCGCACCAGCCAATGAATTCGGAATTTTCTTTTAAATGAACTGCCCACCGACCATGATGGTATTTTTGATATTGGGGCACAATAATAGTTGCAACAATTTTCGCCGCCTGCTGCTGTGTAAAGATCGGCTCATGCACATACCTGATAACAGCCGGGTCGCTGTTCAGGTCATAAATCAGGGGTCCATCTTCAAGGGTAAATTGGCGGAAGTGTAAGCGGGTGGAAGTGAAGAGTGGGGTCATTGTTGCAGGTCTTGGAGGTGAAGTTTTATCGCATCTTCTATCATGAGTAATGCTTCTGCTTTTGTGCTTCCTTCGCTATAGAAACCTTGCAAAGAAGGGCAAATGACAAGGGGATTTCCGTCCTCGTCTTTCTCAATAATTACTTCACGATTCAAAACCTTTGTCATTATGCAAACATTAGTTTTCCTTTTGGTTCGGGAATATTTCGGCCAAGTTCTGTTGCGGTTTCAATCCATTCATTAATGATCACTTCTGCATTTTGCAATGCTTCTGCATACGAAGACCCATCTGCCATACAACCAGGTAGTTCGGGGACTTCAGCAATATAAGATTCATCCGTATTGCTCCAGTAAATGATTATTTCGTATTTACTCATTTATTTCACCACTTTCTTTCAATTTACTGATGAAGCCTTCTGCACTCAAAGGGCAATTGATCAAATCAGCAAAATCTGGTTTTGAAAGTTTGCATTGTCTGGACATTTGAGCAATCAGATAATCATTCAACTCATTTTCGCCATGGCTAATTTTAGTATGCAAAATCAATTTGCCTTCATAAAAATAATCGAGAAACTTGTGGTCTCCATCGTATTCGTGGAAGCCTTTTTTCTTCAAACTTTTGAGTGTCTTCTTTGCGTCAAATACCATCAGGCTGAAACTTTGAGGATAATTGCATTCAGGACTTTTTTTATCCGGATAATTTTCTCTGAAAGCTGGTGATCA
>JAYTGA010000282.1:0-18088 GCA_043733905.1 Segetibacter sp. | reverse complement strand
GCCCTATCTATATACCGTTGCTTCAAACATGCCATTTTTGAAGGTAAATTCCTTAAGTTGATGACATTGCCTTGCGCAGTATATTTTTTTGGAAATACTTAAATGCACTTCCTTCATTAAAATCCATATTGAATAAACTCAATCAAATTACTATGTCATTTAACTTCAACAACAATTATGAAATAGTGGTTGCACCGCCCTTGCACAAGGAAATGTTACAATCATCTTTCCCACAAAAAAACCCACTGATTGCTCAATGGGTTTTTTGAAAAACTATTCATTAAAACTGCGCTATTACAACACCAACATAGCATCGCCATAACTAAAGAAACGATATTTGTCTTTAATAGCTTTCTTATAGGCTTCCATTGCCAGGTCATAACCTGCAAAGGCGCATGTCATTATCAGCAAACTTGTTTTTGGCAAATGAAAATTGGTGACCAATGCATCGGCCACGTTAAAATCGTAAGGTGGATGTATGAAGGTGTTTGTCCATCCTTCGCTTGGTTTCAAAAACTTTTGCGCGGTAAAACTGGTTTCCATCCCACGCATGGTGGTGGTGCCTATAGAGCAGATGCGGTGGCCTGTTTCTTTTGCTTTGTTCACCACTTTGCAGGCATACTCATCAATGTTGTAATATTCTGCATCCATTTTATGCTTGCTCAGGTCTTCAACTTCTATGGGCCTGAAAGTGCCCAAACCAGTGTGCAGTGTAATTTCGGCAAAGCGAATTCCTTTTATTTCGCAGCGTTTAATCAACTCTTTACTAAAGTGCATCCCGGCGGTTGGAGCCGCCACTGCACCTTCGTGTTTTGCATAAACCGTTTGGTATCTTTCACGATCCTCGTCATCAGGTTTGCGCTTTATGTATCTCGGAAGCGGAGTTTCGCCCAGGGCTTCGAGTTGTGCTTTGAATTCTGCCTCAGATGTGTCCCACAAAAAACGAATGGTACGTCCACGGCTTGTCGTGTTGTCTATAACCTCTGCTACAAGTTCATCATTGTCACCAAAATATAACTTGTTTCCTACACGAATTTTTCGTGCCGGATCTACAATAACATCCCATAAACGATTTGGCTTATTGAGTTCACGAAGTAGAAAGACTTCAATTTTTGCACCTGTTTTTTCCTTACGTCCATACATTCTTGCGGGAAAAACTTTTGTATTATTGACAACAAATACATCTTTGTCATCAAAGTATTCAAGAATGTCGCGGAAATGTTTGTTTTCAATCTGCCCCGTTTTTCGATGAACAACCATCATGCGGCTGTCTTCTCGTTTTTTTGTAGGATTTTGGGCTATAAGATTTAGAGGGAGGTCAAACTTAAATTGTGATAATTTCATGTGTTATTGATGCTTTTAGGTCAACTCGTATTCTTTACACTCATCAGTCACATTCGAACATTTCCTTAGGCACGGGAAACAACGTGTCATGTTACGGCATGAGTTAAAGTCGGCAAAGGTAAGGGCTATTTGCTAAAGTGGGGAGAGAATTTTCCTTTAGCAACCTATTCCACCATCAACTTTTCTGTCTGACTGCTGCCATCGTCGCTTTGCATGTTCACAAAGTAGATTCCTTTAGCAAGACCTGAAATATTGATGCGTGGAGTTTTGGCACTTATGACCTGCCTGCCTGCAGCATTTGTAATGGTGATGTTGCCTATGTGACTGCCGCTTACCGTTATATAGTCTTTTGCAGGATTAGGCATTATAGTATAGCGGGGATTGCTTTGCAGTTTCAGATTTCGCACATCGCTATAGCTGCTTTTGCCGTCTTTGTCTGTTATTTGCAAGCGGTAGTAAACTGTGCCTGCACCAAGTGTTGATACATCGTCGGTAAAATGGTATTGATTATTCCCACTACCAACGGTGTTTACTTTCCCAATATCAGTGAAGCTATTACCATTTAGTTTTCTCTGCACGATGAAATAGGATGTGTTCACTTCCTGTGCTGTTTGCCAGTTTAGTTGTGCATATTGCTCCTGCCTGCTAATGGTAAAAGAGGTGAAATGTAAGGGAAGCAGGCCTGTATAATATTTCATAACACTAACCTTGTTTCCATTATTTAAATCTATAAAAACTAAATAAGGAACATTGTTACTATCTACTGCAAGGGCATGTCTTTCCAATATATTTACAGGTGCAAAACCACGCACACCTACATTTTCCCAGGCACCGGAGGAATTATATTTCATAACTGTCCCTTTATCGTTGTACGATCCATCGGTAAAGGATACAATGGGCAGATTATGGTTATAAAAATTCAGCGAAAGGTTATAACTATGACTTCTTGAAAATCTTTTTGAATTTCCGGCATTCCACACACCGCCTGATAACTGGTAAGAACTTATCCGCTCAAAAAGATTGTCATCCTGAAATGCTGCAATAGCATTGCCGTTATTGTCAATTGCGATACGTGCATAATAGACATTTCCCTCTAAATATCCAGTATTTCCTACCGTAACCCAGTTGGTTCCATCGTATTTTTTTACTACAGGTTTATTATTACTATTTCCATAAAAAAGGTATGGGCTATTATCGGTTTTGTTAATGGCTAAAGAGGCTTCATTACTGAGAGTGTCATCAATGTAAGGTATATATTGCCATGTAGTGCCATTGAATTTATAAATTGTAGGGTAGTCCAATGAATCTGAAACAACTATCGGCATGTTGTTATTGTCTATTGCAAGGTCTGCAAAATTTTTGTAGGAAATATTGGTATATTGGGTACTTCCAAAACCAGGGTTTCCTACATTTACCCAGTTTATACCATCAAATTTTCTTACAGTTATTCTTCCGCCATACAATGAATCGGCATAGGAAATGAATGGAGTTCCGTTGTTATCAATAGCAATTTGAGTATTTGTGCATGGTCCCGCAGATGGGTTTGTGCCTACATCTAACCAGGTGTTTGCAAAATAATTTTTTACGACTGCCAAATGAGTTGCAGAATCTTCATAAATAACAAAAGGGATATTGTTTTTTGACATGGCCATATTAACATAGTAAGAAGGATTTGCAGAAAAACCGGGGCTGCCCACATATTGCCATTCAGTATTGTTTATGATTGGTTCAGTGTATGTAAAAGGGCCAATTGAAGCTGTGCCAACAGGGTTGGCAATAACAATATCAGGAGTTAGTACAGAAGAGCAATTGCCAACTACCATTTGCAAAACCGTATCGGAAACAATCATAAAAGTGTCGCAACCAAAATAATTTGTGCCCATAGTAACGTTAGAAGTATTTGCAAGGCTGCTTCCGGTGATGGTGACAAGAGTGCCTGTGGTACCATTGTCTGGTGTAAAAGCAATGGGTGCAGGAGCAAGGCTGCTGCTTATAAATGTATATTTCTCATAAATCTGCCTGGTGTATCCCGTCTGATCGGTAGCCCCTACAGCATAACCGTAATGCATCCAAAATGTCTGTGTTGCAGGGTCGTAAGTGTTGTTATAAGTTGATTGTAAAAAAGGAGCAGCACCTGGTTGAATGCCCGGATAAGTAAAACTGCCGGGATTATCAAGGGTCATAAAATTACTTGAGGGTGATAAAGGCGTGATGCCCACTGGAAGCCAATTGATCAACTGATTATTCGCATCTACAGTAAACTGGAAAGCCCGTCCTGTGGTTCCCAGGTCGCCCAGATCTACCTGGTAAACGTTAGGGCTTATCTGAACAATCGGTTTTTGCATACTAATCGCTCTTGGAGATGAAGGATGAAAAAAATATCCTGTATCTAAATAAGTTCCCTGCAAATTTTGCGACTGTGCATTGGGTGTATAACCCGCTAATAAAAGAAAAATCAATATCAGTTTTTTCATACAATTCTTTTATATTTCAAAAATATTCTATTCACCAAAGTGAATGCAATAATATTTACAGCTAAAATAGTATTTAAATCATTTTAAAAAAAGGAATTATTTTATTTTTTTAAAAAATAGCCTGTCATTGGCTGAATCATAAAATCGCAATACTATTGTTTGTATAAAATTTTTGGAGGTGCGGTGGAGAGAGGCGCAAAAAATCCATTTTGATCGTAGGGAAGTTACATTGCAAGGTTAAACACTATTTCACCACCAGTTTCATGACCAAAACAAATTTGGTTGCCGATTTTATTTTAAACCTGTCGTCAATACGATGATTAACTACCCAAACTATTTTTTTGTCTGATTCAATGACCCAGAGATGTTCTTTTTCTATGACAGACAACTTCCGGTCAATTAAAAAGCGGCTTATTTTTTTCTTTTTCTGCATTCCCAGCGGATAAAAATAATCGCCTTGTTTCCATTTGCGAAGCAGGAGTGGAAATGTGATCGAATCTGCATCTATGGCCGCAATCTCATTTCCGGCTGGAATGGAAAAATTGTCAACCGAAATTTTGTTTTGAAACAATAATTCGCCTTCGGCAAATGTGATCTTCGTATCCTTTTCATCAATTACAATATGCTGATTGTTCTGCTGTTGTTGAAGCGGCGCAATGATAAGCCAGCGGCGGTTTTTAATAATGCGGTGCTTTGCAGATTCGATGTAACTTCCGTTCGTGGCTGTCATCAGTTTTATGACTTCATCGGTTTGAGCGGCGGCAAACTCCTTTTCCTTTATTATTTCCCACAAAATAGTTTTAAGAGCGACCTGTTTTTGCAATTTCAGAATAGGAATATGCTTTTCATTTCCTTTCACTTCTACGAGTTGCTTTTTGCAATGACTGACAGCTTCATCATACAATTTTGCCACATCGCTCAATCGTTCAATATTTTTGAGAATATTTTCTTCCGCCTTCGGAAAAATTGTTTTGACAGAAGGCAATAATTCGTTTCTGAAAAAATTGCGGGTGTAATGGTTGTTGGCATTAGATGAATCTTCTACAAAAGCCAATTGGTGTTCATTGGCATAAGCCAAAAATTCTTCTTTTTTAAATGGCAACAACGGCCTGACTATTTTTTTTAACTCATTGTCCATACCCGTTAAACCATGCAAACCTGTACCTCTGAAAAAATTCATGACCACTGTTTCAATATTGTCATCGGCGTGGTGGGCGGTCAGGATGAAGTTGACTTTTTGTTTATCGTTGTTTCCCGCAGATGTTTGGGGTTTGGGGTTGGGGGCTGTTTGTTGTTCTGTTAGTTGTTGGTTCTTGTCTTGATACTTACTACTAACATCTTTATACTCTTCTTCAACTTTTAGGTTTTGACTTTCTCCTTTTGACTTTTCTTCCACCATTTCCCAGAACCAATCATAACGCAACTCCCTGGCTGCCACCTGTATGGATACTTTCTTTTCGGCTGCATATTTTTGGGTGTCAAATTTTTTTACAACAATTCTTTTCCCATATTTTTCTGCCAGCTCTATAACAAAATTTTCATCCCTTTCACTTTCATCGCCCCGCAACTGAAAGTTGCAATGGGCAATCACAAAATCGTAACCAGAGTGCATCATCAGATGGCACAACAGGATGCTGTCAAGCCCTCCGCTCACTGCCAGCAACTGCAATTCAGTTTTCTGAATGAAAGGAAAGCTTTTGAGATGTTGTATGAATTTTTCGGGAAGAGTCATTTGGTCATTGAAGTCAGTAAAGTCATAAGAAGGTTACTAAACAAAGTTGTTTTGAAATTTAGGTTGAGCCATTTTCAAATTGAGCCATTTTCAAATTATTTTTTTACCTCTTTTGCCCACGTATCTTTCAAAGTAACGGTTCTGTTAAACACCATTTTTTCTTCGCTTGTGTGTTCATCAAGGCAGAAATAACCTTTGCGGATAAACTGGTAACGCTCCTGGAATGTGGCAGATTTTAATGCTGGTTCCAAATAAACCTGAGACAGGACATGCAGACTTTCCGGGTTGATGTAATCTTTAAAATCGCCTTCTTCACTTGCAGGGTTTTCGACCCTGAAAAGCCGGTCATACAACCTTATTTCGGCAGTAATAGCATGTTGCACACTCACCCAATGTATGGTTCCTTTCACATGAATACCGCTGTTATCATGCCCGCTTTTGCTATCAGGCACATACTCAGCATGAACTTCTGTAACAAGACCATTTTCATCTTTCACAAAGCCTATACATTTTACGATGTAAGCATTCTTTAGCCGAACCATAAGACCAGGTGCAAGGCGAAAATATTTTTTTGCAGGCTCTTCCATAAAGTCATCACGTTCTATCCACAACTCTTTGCCAAATGGTAATACACGGCTACCTCCACCGTTTTCAGCCTCGGGATTATTTTCACCATGAAGCTCTTCACTTTGCCCTTCGGGATAGTTAATTATAATGAGTTTGACAGGATCTAAAACAGCCATGCGGCGAAGTGCTGTTTTGTTCAAATCTTCTCGAACGCAAAACTCCAGAAGTCCCAGCTCAATCAGGTTTTCCCTTTTTTGCACACCAATTTTTTCACAAAAATTTCGAATGCTTTCAGGTGTGTAACCACGCCTTCTGAAAGCTGCAATGGTAGGCATCCGTGGGTCATTCCATCCATCAACTATTTTCTGGTTGACCAACTGCAGCAGCCTGCGTTTGCTCATAACCGTATAGTTCAGGTTGAGTCTTGCAAACTCATATTGATGGCTAGGAAAAATGTCAAGTTTTTCTATGAACCAATCATATAATTCGCGGTGAGGAATAAATTCTAAAGTGCAAACGGAGTGAGTGATCTGCTCAATACTATCGCTTTGACCGTGTGCAAAATCGTACATCGGATAGATACACCAATCGTCACCCGTGCGGTGGTGGTGTGCCCGTTTGATGCGGTACATAAGTGGGTCTCGCATGTGCATGTTGGAATTGCCCAGGTCTATTTTTGCCCTCAACACTTTAGCGCCATCTTCAAATTCTCCATTTTTCATGCGCTCAAACAAATCGAGGTTTTCTTCCAGGGTGCGGTCTCTATATCGGTTGCCTTTTCCGGCTTCTGTCGGTGTTCCTTTTTGCGCAGCTATTTCTTCAGGTGAACTATCATCTACATAGGCAAGACCTTTTTTAATCAGTGTCACTGCATATTGATAAAGCGTTTCAAAATAATCGGAAGCATACAACTCCTGCTCCCAGCGGAAGCCAAGCCACTTAATGTCTTCTTTGATGCTGTCCACATATTCAATATCCTCTTTCACGGGATTAGTGTCATCAAACCGGAGGTTGGTAATGCCGCCATACTTAATGGCGAGGCCAAAATTGAGGCAAATGCTCTTGGCATGACCTATGTGCAGGTAGCCGTTCGGCTCAGGGGGAAAGCGGGTAATAATACTTTTATAATTGCCATTGGCAAGGTCTGCTTCAATGATTTCTTCTATAAAATTAAGGCTTCTTTCTTCGGACATGTTATCAATTGATTAGTGTACAAAGATAACGTGCCAGAAGGCTCTTTGAGAATAGTTAAATTGAAACTACCATTCAATCAAATGGTGTCAGCTTCTAATTCTCAACAATTTTTTCAGAGAGAGATTCCTTTTTTTTGCGGCGGCGCAAAAACTGTCCTAAATGGCGTGTCGGAACTTCATCTCCTAATAATTTCCCCCAGGGTTTTAATCCATCAATACGGTCAAATATAATTTTGATTATAGCAACCAAAGGAATGGATAAAAACATACCTGAAATACCCCACATGGCACCGCCCAATAAAACAATAATAATTGAAAACAGTGCATTGATTTGCACCTTGGAAGACACGACACGTGGAACTATGAAATTATTATCTACAAACTGTATAATCGTATAAGCAATAATGACCCCAAATTGAGTGGAGAATCCATCTTTAGTAATTGTAGCAATCAGTACAGGAAGTGCAATGGCTATAATGCCTCCTAAATAAGGAATCATGTTTAAAAAGGCTCCAATAACGCCCAGTAATATAGCATACTTGACTCCAAGAATCATTAATGCTGTTGAATTGAGTATGGCAATAATCAATGCTTCGAGCAGCAGACCAACCATATAACTTTGAATGGATGTTTTTGTTTGATCAAGAATTTCTTGCACCTGCCCTGCATTTTCAGTAGCAAATACTTCGTACAAAAAATTTAAAATAAGAGATTTATAAAAAAGTAACATAAAGGTGTAAACGGGTAATAAAATAACAATGGTCAAAGTGCCTAAAGCAGTTCCTAAAGTACTTCCTATAAGTGTTTTGCTGCTATTCAGACCCTCGTTAAGTAATTGTACCTGCTTTTGAATAGCTATGCCAAACTTAGCCTGCAGCCACTCCTGCAACTGGTGAAGAAGCATTGCAAATTTACTTTTTAACAAGGGCATATTGTCTGCAAAACCTGCAATCTGCGAAGATAAAAAGTAAAATATACTGGCTACAATGACTATTGCCAAAAGTAATGTCAAACTAATAGCAACTACATTGGATAACTTGAATCTTTTTAGCCGGTTGACAACTGGATTCAGCAAAATCGAAATTATTATTGAAAATGCCACAGGTACCAAAATGTCCCGAAGATTTATAAGGATGTAAACACTTAAAACTAATCCTAACAGTACTATTGTACTTTTGATATAAAACGGGTATTCCTTCTTCACCATAAATGGAAATTTTAAAAAACCATACCAACTTATTTACGCTGGCTTTTATCTTTATTTATTCAAATCTTCTAACTGTCTTAATATCAGGTTTTCTATTTCATCGCTATTCCATTTGTCCTGAATATTTTCCACTTGCATTACTTTCTTCATGATAGCTTCTTGCCTTCGTCCTCTTTCCAGAGCTTCGCTGTAGCGGATGTGGGGCGAAAAAGTAACTTGTGAATAAGCCGGTATCCATTTGTCGGGATGCCTTTCGTGCAGCCTTGCTTCTATTTTTTTCTGTAAAAGAAAAGATGGGTCAGCCACCCTTTCCCTCATTTCAATAAAATTGTTAACCGCTAAATCTGCAATCGCATCAGCATCAGGTTTGCGCAATTCCTGGAATTCTTGTAGCAGCGAAGTCCAGTCATCGCCGTGTTTATCTATCAGTTGATTAAGGACGGAACAATCCTCAAACCCACAGTTCATGCCTTGTCCAAAGAAAGGAACGATAGCATGTGCCGCATCGCCAATGAGCGCAAACTTGTCTTCCCTTATCCACGGAAAACATTTTACCGTAACTAAAGAAGCTGTTGGATTATTAAAAAACTGCGCAACCAAATCAGGGATCATCTGCACCACATCTGAAAATTCTTCGCTAAAAAATTTGGCTACTTTTTCCTTTGTGTCCAACTTTGTAAACGAAGTTTCACCTTCAAAAGGGAAGAATAATGTGCCGGTAAAACTGCCATCCTGGTTGGCTAAGGCAATGAGCATATAATCTTTGCGGGGCCAAATGTGCAGGGCATTTTTCTCCAGCAAAAAGCTGCCATTTTCCCCTGCGGGAAATGTGAGTTCTTTGTACCCGCAATCAATATAAAACTGCTGGTAATCAAACTTGGAATGGCTCACCATGTGTTGCAATCTCGCTGCGGAATATGCACCATCTGAACCGAAGAGGAGGTCGAAGTGGGACTCGTTTCTCGTTTCTTGTTTCTCGTTGTTTATTATTGGTTTGGGGGTTGGGGTTTGGGGTTGGTTGTTTGGTTGTTGGTTATTGGTTGTTTCTTGAAAAGTAATGGTGTTGTTTTTCCAGTCTATTGCTTCGCATTTGTGGTTGAAGAAAATCTGAACACCATGTTGTTCTGCCAGGTCTATGAGCTTTTTATTCAGTTCGCCACGTGACACAGAGTTGATGGCTTGCCCCTCTTTGCCATAAGGCTGAAATGCGGTAGAGCCATCCCGGTTGTGAATGAAACGGCCAGGCATGGGGATGGCAATCTTCATCACATCTTCGGCAATGCCTACTTCTTGCAAGGCTTTAATGCCTCTGTCGCTTAAGGCCAGGTTGATGCTGCGACCAGCCACCACGGCTTCTTTGCGCATATCGCCCCGGCGTTCGTAGATACTTATTTTATGACCTCGTTTGGCAAGATAAATGCCGAGCAAAGAGCCCACCAAACCTGCGCCTATAATCGTTATTTCTTTTTT
The DNA here is from genome assembly GCA_043733905.1 of Segetibacter sp. GTDB lineage: Bacteria > Bacteroidota > Bacteroidia > Chitinophagales > Chitinophagaceae > Segetibacter. The sequence continues at coordinate 8,101 of JAYTGA010000282.1, read as the reverse complement.
CATATTTCACTCGTTGATGGCTGTTTTTTGCCTGTTATTTTCCTCAAACAATTCTATTTCTTTTGCTACCTCTTCCAGCAACTGCTGCTCGGATGGAAGATATAACTTGTATTCGCTTGCTACAATATGCTGCTCATTTTCGGGCAGTGTATATTTCACCACAGCATCATTTTTTCTTGCGCAAAGCAAAATGCCAATGGTAGGGTTTTCGTGAGACAACTTTTCTGTACGGTTGTAATAGTTCACATACATCTGCAGTTGGCCAATGTCCTGGTGAGTGAGTTTCTGCGTTTTGATTTCGATAATAACAAAGCATTGCAACAATCGGTTGTAAAAGATGAGGTCAACATAAAAATCATCGCCGTCTATGTGAATTCGTTTTTGTCTTGCCACAAATGAAAAGCCATTGCCAAGCTCCAATAAAAAGTCTTGCAAGTGGCTAATGATGGCGGTTTCAATATCTTTTTCAAAAAAAGCAGCAGGTAATTTTGCCCCGATAAATTCCAGGTAAAGCGGGTCTTTAATAATCTCTCTCGCATCGGAAGGATTGCGTTCATTGCGGGCAACTGCCAACACGCTGTCTTTATCATTGCTCAATAAAAGCCGTTCGTAAAGGTTGCTATCAATTTGTCGTTCTAACTGCCGTGAAGTCCAATTATTCTTGACAGACTCGGCAATGTAATATTGCCGCTTATCCTCATCCTCTATACTCAAAAGCATTTTGTATTGTGTCCAGCTTAATTGTGAACGCAGTGCGGACACAATTGGAAACGTTCTAAAAAACTGCCTGTAGTAGTTTATTTGTCTGTAAGAGAACCCGTTCCCGAATTCCGGTTGCAGCTTCTCCGATAAAAACTTTATAAGATTTACTCCATAGGTTGCCCTGGTTTCACTTTTTTGCTCTTCTTCAAAAATTCTTTTACCAATATGCCAATAAAGTAAGGTGCGGGCAGAATCTACTGATTTAATCACTCCTTCCTTCGCCGCAGTTATTAAGTGTTCAATATCTGATAAAATATCTTTTGAGTGTTTTATTTGCATGATAATTTTTTATTTCTTGAATTATGCCCGCAGTGCGGGCATAATTCAAATTGTATTTTTTAAATTTATATTATAGCAATCAAACAAACTAACTAAAAAGAAAAATATCATAAAAACATTTGAAAATTTGAATTGCAATTAAATTAAATGCAAATTATGCACGCACTGCGGGCATAATTCATATTATTTTAAAATTTCCAACATAATCTCCCCAAACCGCCAGACATCTTCAAAGCTATTGTAAAGGGGAGTTGGTGCAATTCTAATCACATTCGGTTCCCGCCAATCGGCTATTACGCCCTTTGCGTTCAGTCCATCAAAAATTTCTTTTCCCTTTTCAAGCATCAGCAGGCTTACCTGGCAGCCTTTTTCATTTTCGCCACGTGGCGTAATGATTTCAATAAGCCTCTCTTTTTGCGAAGCATTTATTTCATCTAAAATAAAAAATAAAAAGTTTGACAAATGCCTGCCTTTTTTTACAAGGTTTTCAAAACCTGCTTCTTCAAAAATGTCCAGCGAAGCTTTGTGAACGGCCATTGAAAAAATAGGCGCATTGCTCAATTGCCAGGCTTCGGCTGTTGGGATGGGTTCAAATTTGGGCAACATTTTAAACCGGTTTTCCTTGCTTGTTCCCCACCATCCTTCAAACCTCGGAAGGTCATTATTGGTGATGTGTTTTTCGTGAATGAAAATACCTGCAACCCCGCCGGGGCCGCTGTTTAGATATTTGTAAGAACACCAACAGGCGAAATCAACGTCCCAATCGTGCAGGTGCAGTTCAGCATTGCCAGCAGCATGTGCCAGGTCAAAACCTGCATAGGCACCGGCTTTGTGGGCAGCGACCGTTATTGATTGCATATCGAACAACTGACCGGTGTAATAGTTTACGCCACCAAACAAAACCAATGCAAGAGAGTCTGCATTGTCTTCAATTGCTTTAATAATGTCTTCGTGCGGGATGGTGTGCTCCCCTTCTCTTGGACTTATTTCAATGATTGCATCTTTGGGTTCGAGGTGGTGAAACCGCACCTGCGACTCAAAAGCATATTGGTCGGAGGGAAATGCCTTGGCTTCGCAAATGATTTTGTAGCGTTGCTTCGTTGGCTGGTAAAACGACACCATCAGCAGGTGAAGATTGACTGTCAACTGGTTCATGGCCACCACTTCATTTGCTTTGCAGCCAATAATTTTTGAAAGCAATGGCGGAAACATTTCGTGGTAGGAAACCCAAGGATGGCGGGCATGTACATGACCTTCCACTCCCAACGAGGCCCAATCTTCGAGTTCTGTTTCTATATAGTTTCTAGCAGTCTTTGGTTGCAAGCCCAATGAATTTCCGGTAAAATAAATACTGTTTTTCCCATTGATTTGGGGGATGAAAAATTTATTTCTAAAATGACTTAAAGAATCCAGTTCATCTTGCTGTTGGGCGTATTGGAGGGTGTTGGTCATGTTTTGTTTTTTTGAACCACAAAGGCACAGAGGAACACGAAGGGCTAATCAATTGTGGCGATTACTTTTAATTCTATTGCTATAGGTGTTGGCAAACTTTTCACTTCAACAGTTGTGCGGCAGGCTTCAACATCGTTAAAATATTCACCGTAAATTTTGTTGTAAACCGGGAAATCCTGTTTCATGTTTGTAAGAAAAACGGTGACATCCACTATCTTATCCCAACTGCTGCCACTGGCTTCCAGCACGGCTTTCACGTTGGCGAAGACTTGTTTTGTTTCGGCTTCGATGTCGTAACTTATGATGTTGCCTTGTTCATCTTGTATTAATCCCGGTATTTTATTGTCAACTGCATTTCTCGAACCAATGCCGGAAAGGAAAAGTAAGTTCCCGACCTTCCTTGCGTGTGGGTATGCGCCCAGGGGCTTTGCAGCCTTATCCGTTTTTATTATTTCATTCATATAAATCCCCCCTCATTGCCATTATTTTGCTCAGTTCCTTTTTGAAATACCCCAGATTTTGACGTTGACCTGATTTATCATTTGCTACCCAATCACTCCAGCCATCTCTTGCTCTTTCATTTACTGCATGAGCTGCATCATTAAATGATGAAAACGATTTAAATTCCCCATTTAGATTAACCTTAAAATCACCTAATGTAGTTAGATACCCGACCACGTTTCCTTCCTTTTTATTTCCAAAAGAAATTTGAGTATCAGTAGTTATTATTTTGTGTTCAATGAACTTTCGAATAATTATTCGATCATTGTTTTCATCACTCTCATGAATAAAATTAATTAGTCTCATTTGCGCATTTTCTAAAATTGATTTTAGGCGAGGAATTTCTACTTCTTCAAAAGATTTATCACTTTTCATTTTTAGAAAATTATCTCTAATTATTTTTCTTTTATCGTCAGTATAGTCGGGAAGTTCTAAATCTTCAATTGATTTTTCCCAATCCTCAATGGTGATTTCTTGTATTAGTTTTTGATTATATGCTTCTTTCTCAATCGTTTTCTCTATCTCAATCAAAAGATTTTCAAGTTGGCCTAATTTTTCTTTCATGAATTTTATTTTTTCTATTATATTTTATATTTCGATGCATATATTTTTCGCTTCAGTAAAGAAACGCAAAGCCTCCCATCCCCCTTCTCTCCCAACCCCACTATTTTTCATTCCACCAAATGGCGTTCTCAAATCTCTAAGCAACCAGCAATTAATCCAAACAATTCCGGCTTCCACATTGGCGGCAACACGGTTTGCTTTTGAAATATCTTGTGTCCAGATGGTGGTGGCCAAACCATAGCTACTGGCATTGGCCAATTGCAGGGCTTCGGCTTCGTTTTTAAAAGATTGCAGCGTAACGACGGGGCCAAAAATCTCTTCCATATTGGTCTTGCAATCTGCGCCCAATCCTTCTATAATTGTCGGTTCAATAAAGTATCCATTTGCGCAGCGGCCTTCTGGTTTTACTGAATTACCGCCGCACAATATTGTGCCGCCTTCCTGCTTTGCAACTTCAATACAGTTCATCACTTTGTCAAAATGAACTTTGCTTACAACTGCTCCCTGTTTCGTCTTTTCATCCATTGGATCGCCTACTTTCAATGACTTTACTTTTTCAATAAATTCTGCCTTGAATTTTTCATAAATGCTTTCTTCTATCAAAATTCGTGAACCGCACAGGCATATTTGCCCCTGATTGCTGAATGATGATTGAATGGTTGTCCGCATCATTTTATCCCAATCGCAATCAGTAAAAATGATGTTCGGATTTTTACCGCCCAATTCCAGCGACAGTTTCTTAAACTTAGGAGCAGCAAGGGTTGCAATGCGTTCACCAGCACGGGTACTCCCGGTAAATGATATGGCTTTGATGTACGGATGAGTTATAATTGCTTCGCCGCAACCGGGACCTGTTCCGTGAACAATGTTTAGCACTCCGTCAGGCAGTCCGGCCTCTATGCAAATTTTGGAAAGAAGATAAGCCGTCACAGGTGTTACCTCGCTTGGTTTTGCTACAACGCAATTTCCGGCAGCTAATGCAGGAGCTATTTTCCAGGTAAATAAATAGAGCGGCAAATTCCACGGCGAAATGCAGCCCACTACTCCAATAGGTTTGCGCAAAGTGTAGTTAATGGCCTTGTCTTCCATAGAATGACTTTCACTTGCAAAGTGCATAATAGCTGTTGCAAAAAAACGAAAGTTGGCCGAGGCCCTGGGAATGTCAACTTTGGTGCTTAGCCACAGCGGTTTGCCATTATCATTCGTTTCAGCAAGAGCAAGTGCAGCAAGGTTTTCATCAATCAGTTCTGCTATGCGGTTGAGGATTTTAAATCGTTCTTCAACAGGGGTTACAGACCAGGTTGAGAAAGCATTTCTTGCAGATTCCACCGCAACATTTACATCCTGCTCGTTGCTGTCCGGAATCCGGGTAAATATTTCTGCGGTAGCAGGATTAATACTGTCTAAATAATTTCCTGCTAATGGGTTTACCAGTTTTCCGTTTATGTAGTTTTCGAGTTTGGCGGGTATCGTTAGGATCATAGTTCGTTTCTTGTTTCTCGTTAATACGTTTCTCGTTAGCTCACTTTTGGGTTTTATCTTTTTACTTTATAGTTCAAAGGTTCTCCTCACGCCTTCTTCAAAACTAATTGGATTGTAGCTAAGTTCGGCTTTTGCCTTATCTATTTTTAGTCCTGAACGTTTGGCTCTTTTCACCGGTTCGGGAAATGTATCTGCCGTTACTTTTTCTATCAGCGAACTGTCTAATTGCAAAACTTCGGCTGTGTGCATAGCCATTTCATAGGGCGACAAAATTTCTTTTCCTGCCAGGTGATAAGCACCGGTTGCCTGTTGATGGATGATGGTTTCTATGCCTTTGCAAATATCGCCAACATAAGTTGGGGTCCGCCATTGGTCACTCACCACTTTTATAGGTTTGTTTCCCTCAAGATTGTTTTTGATCCAATGCAAAAATGTTGGCCTCATCCCCTCCCAAGATTGCCCATAAATAAAAACCGGCCTTACAATGGTTGTCTGCAAATGGAATTTTGCAACCATATGCTCGGCCTTTAGTTTTGTTTCACCATAAAAATTAAGAGGAGCCGGTTCATCTTCTTCGCTATGCGGACCATTTTCACCAAAAACAAAATCAGTAGAAAGATAAATAAAATGCCCGGAGCTTGCTTCAAGCAAATGCCGGGTAGCATTTACATTGATGTCTACACAAAAATCTCTGTTGTTCTCGCATTCATCGGGCTTGCTGAGTGCTGCATTGTGAATAATAATATCAGGCTGAACCTTTGCCAAAAGTTTTTTTACTTCCATTTTATCGGTTAGTTCGGCAGATTCATACACTATTTCTTTGTCAGAAAGCCTGCTCAAACCTTTGCCGGTCGCTATTATTTCAAAACCGGCTTTTTTTAGAAATAAACATAAATGCTGACCAAGAAAACCATTGGCACCGGTTATTAAAACTCTATCCATCCAACAAATTTAGGAATCATAACGTTCTAATAAATGAGTTTCGTTTTTGTTTTCAAGGGGTTGCATTCACTTGTTGCTTTACCAAGCTTGTGATGCAGTTTTTCTGACAAAAAATATAAGTCTTATTTTGTGCCTTGTAAAATTAAGGGTTGCTAAAACTTCCATTCACAATGAACCCATACATTTGCTTTTGTGTAAAAAAAACACCTTGAATTGGTAACCATCTTTTTTACAAATTTTAAAGATCTACAGCTTATTTTATATGGTATCAAGAGTTTCAAAAATAGGTGTTCTTACTTCGGGCGGTGACAGCCCCGGTATGAATGCTGCTATCAGAGCCGTTGTTCGTACAGGCATTTATCATGGGTTGGAAGTATATGGAATGATCAGGGGCTACAGCGGCATGATTGATGATGACATAATTAGAATGGATGGCAGAAGTGTTGCCAATATCATACAACGCGGAGGTACAATATTAAAATGTGCAAGAAGCAAAGAATTCAGAACACCCGAAGGCAGAAAAGAAGGGTATGATAACCTGAAAAAAAGAGGCATTGATGGATTGGTCATCATTGGGGGCGATGGGAGTTTCAGAGGAGCGCAGATTTTCAGCAACGAATTTGATATTCCATGCATCGGCATTCCGGGAACGATAGATAAAGACATTGCAGGAACAGATTTTACCATCGGATTTGACACGGCTGTAAACACGGCTGTTGAAGCCATTGACAAAATACGCGACACTGCAGATGCCCATGACCGGTTGTTTATAGTTGAAGTGATGGGTCGGGATGCAGGATATATTGCCTTGCACAGCGGCATTGCAACCGGAGCCGAAAATATTTTGATACCCGAAGCCAAAACGAACCTGGACGAATTAATTTTTTCCCTTTCTGAAAAAGAAAAAAGAAAAAAACTGGTGAACCTGGTGGTAGTGGCAGAAGGCGACGAATTTGGCGGGGGCAATGAAATAGCAAGGATTGTGAAGGAAAGATTGCCAAATATTGATACCCGTGTGTGCATTCTGGGCCACATTCAACGTGGAGGCTCACCCACCTGCTTAGACAGGCTGATAGCCAGCAGAATGGGCTACCACGCTGTAGAATGCCTGATGCAAGGCAGGTACAATGTAATGGTGGGGATTATGAACAATAAAATGCAATACACTCCGCTGGATCATGCTGTGAAAGCAAAACAAAAAATAAGCAGCAACTGGATGAAAATTGTAAAAATACTGGCAAGCTAATGGCATCCATACTTCATAATTGATGGAGATTATTTAAACCTTTTTAAGAAAAATTAAAATGTACCAGCACAACACCCAATACCTTCCCAAAAAAATGGAGAGACCAATAGGATTAGACCACCCCGACCACCGCACAAAAATAGTGGCAACCGTAGGCCCTGCCTGCAATACATACGACAAACTTCTGGAACTGGTGAGAGCCGGGGTCAATGTCTTCCGGTTAAACTTTTCGCATGGAGATCATGAAGACAAAAAGACAATTATTGAATACATCAGGGCCATCAATGAACTTCCAAATTATAACATAGCCATCCTTGGCGATTTGCAGGGGCCTAAGTTGCGGGTTGGGGAAATTGAAAACAATTCATTGGTGATAGCTCAGGGAGACATTCTCACCTTTACCAATGAAAAATGTGTGGGTACAATGGAAAGGATTTACGTTTCTTATCCAAACCTGGCCGGAGATGTAAAAATTGGCAACACTATCATGATAGACGATGGCAAGATTGAAGTTAAAGTCATCAACATTTTGCGAAACGGCGATGTAAAAGTTGAAGTGGTTCTTGGTGGCATTTTATCATCCAAGAAAGGATTGAACCTGCCGGATACCAAAATTTCTTTGCCCGCACTCACAGACAAAGACCTGGTTGATCTCGAATTTATTATTGATCAGCAACTGGACTGGGTGGCGCTTTCTTTTGTCAGGAATGTAAAAGACATCGTCATTTTGCGAAGCAAGCTGGACGAGAAAAAAAGCAAAACAAAAATCATTGCCAAAATAGAAAAACCCGAAGCCATTGCCAACATTCGCGACATCATTGTAGAGAGCGATGCCATCATGATAGCAAGAGGCGATTTGGGTGTGGAACTGCC
>JAYTGA010000281.1:0-6037 GCA_043733905.1 Segetibacter sp. | reverse complement strand
CGACGGGGCTTTCGAAAAACAAAATGCCCATAACTTCTACCAAAATATCGCCTCTCCAAGTCTAAAACAGCCTTCGAGAATTTAGATGCGTTTGCCCTGATTGGGTTTGTCGTTTGTTGTTTTTTAGGTTGCTTTTTATGTATGGATGAGTTACAACGTGGTTTTTACAATGGCAAATCCTTAAATAATTCTTTTAGTTTTAACTGCTCAATATGAATGGTGAAAGAAATCGTTTTCAAAAACCGCTTTTCGGTAATGGTTGATTTGTAATAATTACTGTAAACACTGCTATAAAAAATGGGGATATAAACATCTACCAGCCCTGCAAATAGCGACACCTGCACACCCCCATCATACACAAAACGACCCGAGGCGGCATTGTCTTTCCACGATTCGGCATAGGTGCCAATGTCTGCAAACAGCTTGACCGGCAGCGTAAAAGGCAACACACTCAGGGGGTTTATTTTGTCGGGCAGACCTGTGCTTAGGTTCAGAGCCATTAGCCAGTCGTCTGTTTTACCAACTTTGTTGCTCAACAATTCGGTGTTTACTTTAAAAAATCCATCTCGTTCCATTGTTTGCTGGCTTTTCCATCCTTCAAATTCGTTTCGGCCAATGAAGTAATCGCTGTAGGTGTAATCGTCATTCCCTTTGGGTGCGCTCAGGTTTAGGGCATAGCGGCCATTGTTTTCCTGGGTCAAACTTGTTTTTGAAACCAGGTAAAAGAATTTGCCGGCAAACAAACGAACATTCATCCCCGTTTTTCCATCGGGATAATTGAAAAAAGCTTTGGCAGTCAGACCTGTTCTCACAAACTCTTTGCCCTGGTCTGTACTCAGCACAATGCTGTAAGGAAAAAGTTTGCGGTTGTCTGAAACACCGATAGTCAAACGATTGATGTAAGAGTGAACGGGCACATTTTTAACAACATCAAATGTGTCGGGAGGAATAGTGACTGTTTCAAAATCCAGCGCATCTTCTTTTAACAGAAATGTTTTCCAGCCAATTTCAACTCGTCTTGTTGACAAGGGATTTTTATCAAACAGCGTCACATTTGCCGAAGGCGCAAACCTCTGCATTCGCTGATATAGTTTTGTATTATCGTCTTTCAAAAATTTGTCTATTGAATAATTCATGTAACCAAGTCCGAAACTGATGTGTTTTTTCCGCTGGTAAATATTGTACGATGCGCTGCCAAAGCCATTCAGCTTTTGAGAACCTGTGCCATACAATGCCCCGCCAACAAACTGGAATTTGTTAAGTGGCAACTGGTAGTTGTGAATGAGGCCGCCAATCATGCTTTTGTCATAACTGTTGTATCCAAAGGCTGGAGCAATGCTGATATAGTTGTACTTATCAGTGTTGCGCAGGTTGAAAAGAAACGTCGGCCTGATGGTTCTTTTAGGTTCAGGATAGAGCGAACCGGTTGTGTTTAGCTGCGCAAAATTAGAAGCGACAGTAGTCGTTGTACTACTCTCAATAACTGCCTTAAAATCCTGTGGCGACGGGTGTTTGAACTGCCACCGGCTATAATATTGGTGCATGGCTTTGTCAAAGCTTTCCCTGCCCATTTTGTTCTCAAGTTCTTGCATCCAAAACTTTGTTTTGTTATATGCAATCAGTCCATAGTTGAGTGTCGTAAAATTTTGTGAAGGTGTTTCAATGGGTTGGTCTTTCTTCAATTTTTCCAGTGCAGCCAATAATAAAGAGTCCTGCTCTGAAGGGAATTTTCTTGACAATCCATTACTTTTATTATGGAATATCATTTTGCTTTGTCTTTCTTTTTTAAAACATTCTTCATAAAAACTGTTCATGCCTTCGTCCATCCACGGATGGTCTCTTTCGTTGGTACCAAGAGCAGCTTCAAACCAGTTGTGACCTAACTCATGGACGATCACATCCGATACCGGAAACTTCATTTCAACTAGCGTAATGGTTGGGTATTCCATGCCGCCTTCATCAGTGTTTTTGCTGCCCTGCACAATGGTGGCCGAGTTGTAGGGATAGTCGCCAAGGCGGCGGCTATAGTAGCGCAATCCTTCTTTGGCAATTGTGGTTGCGCTTGCCCACATATTGCCCGCCTCCTTCACTTTTGTGGTCTTCGTTTTTGCCTTTAGTTCATGCACTACTATTTTGTTTTTTGGGTTGTAAAAGCAAAACACATCCACCACTTTTTTTGACGGCAGCACCACCGTGTCATATTTCGCCACAAAATCTTTGCTGGCAAACCAGGCAAAATCATGAATGTTGTCCTGCACATAATGCCAGGTTTTTGTTTTGCCTGCGGCCAAATGTTTACCGTTTTGTTTCAACTGGCGCAATGTTTCTTCATCCTGTAAAATCCCTGTGGCTGCAACCTCATAAGCTGAGGGAGTAGTAATCTGCACATCATATTTTCCAAACTCGGCATAGTATTCCCCCTGGTCAACATAAGGCATAGGATGCCACCCGGACTTGTCATAGACTGCGGGTTTTGGAAACCATTGTGTGACCTGGTAGGTATGTCCCACATGTCCTCCTCGGGAAAAGTTATAAGGCAGTTTGACCCTGAACGGGGTGGTGATGATGGTACTGCCACTCGGCGGCAAAGCCTGTGGCAGCATCAGTTTCACCATGTCTATATTGTTGCTGTCGGGTAATGCAGTGGCGGCTTTTCCATCAGCTTTAAAGTCCAGTTGATTGATATAACCTTTTTGCAGCGGTTTGGAAAAATAGAAGTCCGTCCTTTTTGCCTTCAGCATGTCTTCGCTAAAAGCTGTCTTGTCGTTTTTGTAAGCATTCGGCCACAAATGAAACCAGATAAACCGCAGCGTATCAGGCGAGTGGTTGATGTATTCCAGCGATTCAAACGCATCTAATGAATGATCCACGTCATTCAGAGATACATTGATGGTGACATTCACTTCCTGCTGCCAATAGGCTTTTTGGGCGGAAAGAGAAAGAGAGATAGAAGCCAGTAAAAAGAAGAATATTTTTTTCACAACGAGAAAATTATTTAACAGTCAAAGAAAAATTAGTAGAAATAAACAGTAATGAAATGTATTAATAAAATACCAAAACATTGAAGATCAAAAATACAAGCATCTGATGATAAGCTGAATAGAATTACCGTCAGTAAAAGGGAGTGACACAACGATGATGAACGAAGAACTTCTGCCGGGGCAAAAATGCAATCGCTTAACTAAACCACATTGGCATTCCTAATTCCTAATTTTTAATTCCTAATTCTACTTCCCCTTCCCTCCCAAAATAATCCTCAGCGTGTGTATCATGATTTTAAAATCAAGCAGCAGCGAAATGTTTTCGATATAGACAAGATCGTATTGCATCCGCTCTACCATTTCATCTACCGTGCTAGCGTAGCCGAATTGAACCATGCCCCACGATGTTAGGCCGGGCTTCACCTTGAGCAAATATTTGTAGTAAGGATTGATGGCGACAATCTGCTGAATATAAAACTGTCTTTCGGGACGTGGGCCTACCAGGCTCATATTGCCTGTAAGAATGTTGATGAGCTGCGGCAGTTCATCTATCCTCCACTTGCGCATGAACCTGCCCCAGGGTGTAATGCGGCTGTCATGGTCGCTGCTGAGAGCCGGCCCGGCGGCTTCTGCATCCTGGTACATGCTGCGGAACTTGTAGATGCTGAATGGACGGCCTTTGTAGCCCAACCTCTCCTGTGTGTAAAATATTGGCCCATCAGACGAAAGCTTTGTCCAGAGCATGATGATGAGCAGGAACGGACTTAATAAAAGTAACCCAAGCAGAGAGGTGCCAATATCAATCAACCGCTTAATGTTCTGTTGCCACTGCGGCATCAGGGCGGTGTTAATGTCTATGAGCAATGCCCCCATGACGTTGCCTGTTTTGACCGAACCTGATAATATATCTTTCAGGTTGGGATACATTTTTATTTCCGTATCCACCTCGCTGAGTCGTTGGAGAAGTGGGTCTGCCAGTTGGCTTTCATTGTCTTCCAGCGCAATGATAACCTGCTGAATGTCGTGCTGCTTTATCACCGTTTCCATGTCATCTATGGTACCAAGCAGGGGTAGCCATTTTCCTAACTGTGTCTTGGCAGGTTGTGTTGTGCTGATGTAGCCGCTGAACACATAACCCAGTGCAGGCACGCCTTTTGGAAAGTTTTTGAAGATCTTGACAGCATTGGCATTGTTGCCGATTAGCAAGGTGTTGAACCTGATTTTTCCTTGTAAAAGATCTTGCTTCACAATGCGCAGAAGGAAAGATCGCCCGGTGAAGGTGAGTACCCATTGCAAGGAAAAAAAGATAAAAAAAGCGGCATAGAAATAGGTGTAAGCCGGAGCCTTATCGTTGAGTATAACACTAAAGAAAATAAGAAGGCAGCCAATGAGGCAGGCGATAAAAGAAGAAGTAAATTCACTGATCCTGGATCTGCGGTAAAGTGATTCTTTATAAAACCCCGTGAGCAAAAAAAGGCTGACCCAGATGAGGGGTATGACGACAAGCGACCATTGAAAAAAATTGTTCCTGATAAGGTCAAAAAAGTCGGTGTGCGCCTCTCTCAGCTTGTTTCGCCGGTACCAGGTAAACACCCACCATGCCCCTATGGAGGCGATGATGTCGCTAAGGATGTACCAATAGATTTGTAGCTGTTTACTTTGTTTCATTGACCAATCAATCTGCCGCAATGGAAGTTGCAAACGGTGGTTTCATTCTTTATCACAATGTTTTGTTGCGGCTTATTTTTTCAAGAATCTGGTGCGCCACTTCCATTGCCAGGAAGCCATCTATTTCGCTGACCAGCGTTGGTTTATCATTGACAATAGAATCTACAAAAGCCTCCAGTTCCAGCCGGATGGCGTTGGTGTCTTTTATTTTTGGCGTAGCCAGTGTAATTGTTTTTTTGCCATTGGCTGTTTCTATTTCAAACGTAAAAGCCTTTTTATCTTCAGGCTGTTGCAAGCGGATGATCTCTGCTTTTTTATCCAGAAAATCAATTGAAATATAGCTGTCTTTTTGAAACATGCGCATCTTTCGCATCTTCTTCATGCTGATGCGGCTGCTGGTCAGGTTGGCCACGCAGCCATTGTTGAACTCCATGCGCACATTGGCAATGTCCGGCGTGTCGGTCATGACAGCCACGCCGCTTGCTGAAATATTTTTGACATCGCTCTGCACCACATTGAGGATGATGTCAATGTCGTGAATCATGAGGTCGAGAATGACACTGACCTCCGTACCACGCGGATTGAACTGCGCCAGGCGGTGAACTTCAATGAACATCGGTTTCAACCCAAGATCCTTAACCGCCAGAAATGCGGGATTGAAACGCTCCACATGCCCCACCTGCATTTTAATATTGGCTTCTTTTGCCATGCTCACCAGCAGGCGGCCTTCGTCAATGGTGTTCGCCAGCGGTTTTTCCACAAACACATGTCGCCCTTTACGAATGGCTTTTTCGCAAAGATAAAAATGGTGATTGGTAGGCGCTACAACATCCACGGCATCGCAGGCCTCAATCATTTTGTCCACATCTGTATATCGTTTCAGGCCATATTTTTCGATCACTTCTTTGGCTGTCGCCTCACTCGGATCATAAAATCCCACCAGTTTCACACCCTCAATTTCTTTCCAGTTGTCCAGGTGAAACTTGCCTAAATGCCCTACACCGAATACGCCCACTTTTAGCATGGATGAGAATTAAAAATTAAGAATTACGAATTAAGGGGCGAAGATAGGAGGTTTATGGTTGGGACAGGGTGTGACGTGGTTGTGTTACTTGCAGGGCATGTTCTTAAATGCTGGCAATATTTGAAAAGCGTTTATTTTTTAATTTAGATGAAAATTTTTTAGTTTCCGAGAATTAACCCTTATTCGGTAATGTCATTACATTAAGATTTTTATTTGTGGACATTTGTTCTTTATTGGGCTCCGGTTGTCCACAGGATGCTGTGCATGTCACTCCTATGTAAAGGCATCCGCTGCACGCATCCGCACAGAAGTTTTTGCTGGTGTTAATATGTTTATCCGGTTTTAAGTTTTCATTGTTCCAATT
>JAYTGA010000280.1:0-7252 GCA_043733905.1 Segetibacter sp. | reverse complement strand
TTGGCAGCACGGGCAATATTGTGTTCAACAATACCCAACTATTTTTAGACAATGCTTCCGGCAATGTGGGCATAGGCACTGCTGCACCGTCACAAAAGTTAGATGTTGTAGGGTCGGCTGCTTTTTCCGGCAATTTATCAGCAAAAGGAGCAACTGTAGTTGATGCAGGCAGCACCAACAACGGCACTTTATCTGCGGGTGGAAGTCTCAGGTTTGGCGATCCTCTTTACACAGGCGAAGCCATCATTTCCAAAAGAACCGCAGGGGGTAACCAGTACGGGCTTGATTTTCTGGTAGGGGCGTTTAGCAGGTTAAGCATTACCAACATTGGCAACGTTGGTATTGGCATCACCACACCAACCAACAAACTGGAAGTGAGCGGAGGAAATGCACTCATAGACGGCAATTTGTCCATTACCAAAAACACCAGCCTGAAAGGGATTGTGGGAATCAATGGTGATACCCTGGCCGGCACTGCTTTATTGATAAAAGCAGATGCCACCCATGAAGGCATCAGGGTAAAAGACCCGATTGATAAATACGTTTTGTATGCCGACAAATCGGGAGCAAACAATGGCATTTATGTCGTAAAATCAAGCACAACTTCCTCCGCAGCCAGCATTGCCGGTGTAGGCACTGGTACCAGTATGGGATTAGAAGGTTATGGAAGTGCCAACAACGGGGTGTATGCCCAAAGCGATAGCGCAGCAGGTTTATATGCTTACAGTGCCAACAACTTCGGTCTCTATGCAGAATCAGGCGATCTTGCCAGCTATGCAGGTTATTTCAATGGAGATGTATTTAGCACAGGTTCATTCACCAGTTCCGATGCCCGCCTCAAAAACAACATCAAAGACTTTGGCAACGCCATGCAGTTGCTCAACGCCTTGCAACCTCGCAGCTACGATTTCAAACAAGAAGGTCAATATGCCATGCTCCATTTACCCCATGGCAATCACTACGGTCTCATAGCACAGGATTTGGAAAAAGTATTGCCTAACCTGGTGAAGGAAACCAACCTCTACATAAAAGACAAAACCCTGCAACCCGGTAAAGACAATGGTTTCAGCAAAGGCAGATTGGTTAGTTTCAAAGCAGTGAATTACACCGAACTCGTACCCGTGATGCTGAAAGGAATGCAGGAACTCTCCACAACCAATGAACAACTAAAAACTGACAATGACCAATTAAAAAAAGAAATGGCAGACCTAAAAGGTCTTGTTATGAAATTCTTAAACAGTACATCAACAGCACCCTGCCCACCTATGGCCGGGAAGTAGTTATCTGTGTTTGGTGTAGATGTAATTTCTTTTTCATAATGAAAATAAAAAAGGGAAAATAATAAAACGTTTTTTTGTCTTGAAAATAGAATAGACAGATCAAGAAAAATTTTTCCTAATAAAAAAAGGCCATCCTTTCGGACAGCCTTTTTTTTATTTAGACAAAGCCAATTAAAGATTCGCCAATATTTTTTTGTCTAAAACAGATTTTGGAACTGCGCCAATTTGCTTGTCAACCACTTTGCCGCCTTTCACAAAAAGGATAGCCGGAATAGAAGTAATGCCATAGTTCACACTCAGGTTAGGGTTTTGATCTACATTCACTTTACCCACGTTCACCCTTCCGTCATACTCCTTTGCCAGTTCTTCCACAACTGGTCCAATGGCACGGCAGGGGCCACACCATTCTGCCCAAAAATCAATCATTGTCAACTTGTCGCTATCCAAAACTGTTGCCTGGAAATTTGCGTCTGTCAATTCTAAAGCCATAGTATATATTTTAGAGTTTAAATTTAATGATGATGTTCCCTTCAAGAACGTTTTAATACTATCAAAATTACAGCCATTGTTTTAAAACTGCTTTTTTGGCTTTCCACCAGTTGTTAATAATGGCAGTTTTGGCAGTTGCCACAAAGTTTCGTTTTGATGAAAAAAAATTTATATAGTCGGTAAAAGTAGATTGATGTAATGATTTTGTTTTGAATACTAAACCCCACTATCTAAATTTAATTTACTTTGCACTGCAAAAGGAACAAACATGATTTTTCTCGGCCTTAACTTAGATTTTCTTGACCACCCCTGTCGGTCATAGTTTTTTACACTTCGTGTAAATGGCATTTTTATTTCTTGAAAATGCCCCATTTTTAATATAGTTTTCATTATCTCAAATTTTTATACTTCAGTAAAATGTTTACGACGATTGCAAGCCCTAAGTCGGCTTATTTCCTTGAATTGGAAGAAAAATACGGCGCACACAATTATCATCCACTCCCCGTTGTTTTGCACCGTGGACAAGGCGTTCACCTTTGGGATGTGGATGGCAAACGCTATTACGATTTCCTCAGCGGATATTCTGCTGTCAACCAGGGACATTGCCACCCTAAAATCATCGCTGCCCTTACTGAACAGGCGCAGCAGCTAACCCTTACCAGCAGGGCATTTCACAACAATCTGCTGGGCGAATATGAGCAATATATTACGACCTATTTTGGCTACGAAAAAGTATTGCCCATGAACACCGGCGTGGAGGGTGGCGAAACCGCCATCAAACTTGCCCGCCGCTGGGGCTATGTTAAAAAAGGAATTGCCGACAACCAGGCCAAAATTATTTTTGCCGAAAACAATTTTTGGGGTCGGACAATGGCCGCCATTTCATCGTCCACCGACCCGAGCAGTTACAGCCGTTTCGGGCCGTTTATGCCAGGTTTTGAAACTGTTCCGTACAACGACCTTGCTGCACTTGAGCAATCTTTCCAGGACAAAAATGTGGCAGCCTTTATGGTGGAACCCATACAGGGTGAAGCTGGTGTGGTTTTGCCCACAGACGGCTACCTGAAAGGTGTACGGGATTTGTGTACTGAATACAACGTGTTGTTTATTGCCGATGAAATTCAGACAGGGCTTTGCCGCACCGGAAAAATGTTGGCTTGCGACCATGAAAACGTAAGACCTGATATCTTGATTTTAGGCAAAGCCCTGAGTGGTGGCGTATTACCCGTGTCGGCAGTACTGGCCGATGACGATATTATGCTGACCATAAAAGCCGGGGAGCATGGTTCCACTTATGGCGGTAACCCGCTTGCCTGCAAAGTGGCGATGGCCGCCCTGCAAGTGCTGAAAGACGAGCAAATGGCAGACAATGCAGAAGCTATGGGACAGTTGCTTCGCAGCGAACTGGAAAAGATTGAATCACCAATCATTGAAACCGTGAGAGGCAAGGGTTTGCTGAACGCCATCGTTATCAAGCATAGCGACCCTGAAGCCGCATGGACATATTGCCTGGAGCTGATGAAAAATGGTCTGCTGGCAAAGCCAACTCACGGCGACAAAATCCGGTTTGCGCCGCCGCTCATCATCACCCGGGAACAAGTGTTGGAATGTGTGGGGATTATTGAGCAGTCGCTGAGTGTACTCAACTAAAAAAACAGAAATAAAAGAGTGCAGATGCTTATCTTCTGCACTCTTTTCAATGATAAGAAGCAAATGAGTCTTCAAAAAATGAAAAGCTTCTTTGAGTAATTTCATTCTTTGTTTCTTCCCCTAAAATGCGGACTTTCGTCTTTCAATCTATTTGAACGAATGACTGATACTCACTTGCACCACCACCACGAAGAGCATTCGCAGAGTTCTGATTTGCTAAGAGACATTGTGATTGGAATGAGCGATGGTCTGACAGTTCCTTTTGCGCTGGCAGCAGGTCTTAGCGGTGCAATAGATAATACCAGTCTAATTGTCATTGCCGGTCTGGCGGAAGTTGCTGCAGGATCAATCGCTATGGGACTTGGGGGATACCTGGCGGGACAAACAGAAGTTGACCACTACAACGCCGAACTGCGCCGCGAATATGAAGAAGTAGAACGAGTGCCGGAAACAGAAAAAGAGGAAGTGAAAGAGTTTTTTTCTCAACTGGGGCTGAGTGAAACCGTGCAGAATGAGGCAGTGGAAGAAATGACAAAAGACAAAGACAAGTGGGTGGATTTTATGATGAAATATGAACTTCGGCTTGACAAGCCCGATGAAAAAAGAGCAGCAAAAAGTGCCTTCAATATTGCTGCCTCTTATGTTGTTGGCGGCATGGTTCCGCTGCTGCCTTATTTCTTTGTAAAAAATACCATTGACGGACTGAAAATGTCCACTGTCATCACGATTATATGCCTGTTTATTTTTGGTTACTTCAAAAGTAAAATGACAGGCATTTCGCCCATCAAAGGTGCATTGAAGGTTGTGCTGATTGGGGCTTTGGCTGCTTCTGCTGCATTTGGCATCGCCAGGCTGATTGAGCAGGGATGATAGTGGCATTGTTGTATCAATAGTTAGTAATCCTTTGCGAAGCAAAAAATCCATTTTTATCATAAAAAAAATCCTGTCAATCCCTTCAATCCGTGTTATCTGTGTTCCAAAATATGCTTTGAATTGATTCATGCAACAACGCCGATGATAGTATAGAATCGCTTGTTTTTACCCAATGTCAATCATTTTTTATCTTGAATTATGCGAAAAAAAATAAACAATCAACACATCATTTTAGCCATTGTTTTCCTGCTGGCTGCGGCCTGTCATACTCCTCAAAAACAGGTTGCCGTAACACCAAAGGCAGCACCTATGACTCCACATTTGGCGACCAGTTCAAAAGACACAGTGAAGGTCAACAAAAAATTGCCGAAAGTTTACCCAATAGACCCGACTTCTGGACAACCTATTACAACACCTGTTGTAGCTAAACCCAAAATGGTGCAGATTGTAAAGAAAGGAAGCAATGGTAATTGAACACAAAACTGAGCAGGTTGTTTTTACAAAATCGTGTTCAGCATGATTTTTTTGCGAAAAAAGCATTTTTCAACAGGCAATTAATGGAACTCAAACTCGAAGATTTACAATATCAGCAAACTGCTATTCAGTCGGTGATCAAAGTCTTTGACGGATGCCAAATGAATACGTTTGATAACGCTTGTATTGATGGACTTCGGTTTAATCTTTGTACACTTTCTTCCCAGCAAGTTTCAGAAAATATAGAAGCAGTAGCAAAGGAAAATGGATTGGAACCCGCAACAGCAAAGATTTCCGGCGACAATGATTTGTGTGTAGAAATGGAAACGGGAACAGGCAAAACACTTGTTTACATCAAAACCATTTATGAACTCTACCGGCATTATGGCTTCACCAAATTCATCATTTTGGTTCCTTCGGTCGCCATCAGGCAGGGCGTTCTCGTCACATTTAAGGCGTTTGAAAAACAGCTTGAAAATATTTATGGCTTTAAAATAACCCCTTTTGAATACGACAGTAAAAAGCTGTCTAAAGTCACTTATTTTATAGAAGAACAGCACCCACAAGTGATGGTGATGACAACGGGGGCATTCTCTTCCGACGACCGGATTTTGAACCGCAACCAGAGAGAAGATTTGTTTCACAATCTTTCTTACACAGAAGCCATTGCCCATCTGCGGCCCATCATTTTGATGGATGAACCGCAGGAAGGAATGGACAGCGGCAACATGATGGAACGACTGAAAACATTGAGCATTGAGCAAAGAAAAGAACGAACTGCAAATAGTGAAACTGAAAACGAGAAAGCGACTTTCAAAACCCTTGACCCGCTATTCAGAATCCGTTATTCTGCTACGCACAAGGTTGTCAAAAACCTGTTGTATCGCCTGACTCCTTATGACAGCTACAAGCAGGGTTTGGTGAAAAAAATAGAAGTGATAACTGTAACTGAAAAAAATGATGAGGCCACTTTGAAAATAGAACTGACAGCTATTCAAGTCGGTAAAAATGAACCCAATGCAAAGCTGAAAACATGGAAGCTGAAAGCCGGAAAGTTTGTGTTTGAGGAAACCCGTTGGTTAAAAGTTGGCGATAACTTAGGGGAGAAAACAGAAAACTCTGTTTATGCGCTCTATGTGATTGAAAGGATTTATCAAAGCACTGCATCTCAAAAATGGAGCATCACATTTACCAACGGGACAGAACTGTTGCAGCATCAAAAATCGGGCAATGTAGAAAGTGTTTGGGCGTTGCAAATGGAATGGCTCATACGGAGGCACTTTGAAAAGTCAAACATGCTGAAACCAAAAGCCATCAAGTGTTTAAGCCTTATTTTTATTGACAAAGTTTCCAACTATATGGGCAATGAGCCAGTTATTAAAAATCTTTTTGTAGAAAAATACAAAGCTGTTTACCCAGAATATCATGCCGGGAAAATTCCAACAACTGAGCTAATACAGCAATCACAAGGATATTATTTTGCTCAAAATTCAAAAGGTGAATTTTCGGACAATGAAGGTGGATTGAAAGAACAGAAGAAGATTTATGAACTCATTTTGCAGAAAAAAGAAGAACTGTTGTCATTGGAAAATCCGGTTGAGTTTGTGTTTTCGCACAGTGCATTGGGTGTTGGATGGGACAACCCAAATGTGTTCAACATTGCCACGCTGAATGTCGCCTATTCCGACATCCGCAAAAGACAGGAAATTGGCAGAGGCTTGCGCATTTGTGTGAATCAAAACGGTCAACGTGTGTATGATGCGCTGAACGAAGAATCAATACGAATCAATCAACTCACGGTCATTCCAAATGAAAGCTACGAAAGCTTTGTAAGCCAATACCAGCAGGAGATTGCGGAAGTGTATGGCAATGCTTCGGCAGGAGCAAACATTGCTCATACACACAAAGGGCAGCCACAAAATGAAGTCATTTTTAAGCGAATTAAAAACGAAGTAATCAATCATGCTTTCAATCGGTTTTGGAAAGTTGCTGGCCGGAAAACAACGTTTAGCATTTCAATTAATGAAGACAGCCTCATAAAAAAAACAATTGAACAAATGAACGCAATCAGCATTGCTGATTATGTAGCAGAAGTGAGCAGCCAGCACATCGGTGAAATGACCCGGAAAGGAATAACTGCCAAACAAGGAACAACAAAGCAATATCAACTCCGAACGCAGTTTGCACCCATTGACCTTGTGCAGCAACTGAGCGAAAACACAGGTTTAGGGCAAGTTGCTTTACTTAAAATTTTGAGCAATATTTCCAATCAGAATCAGTTGATTAAAAGCCCTTTGCAATATCTTCATGCAGCCGCTGCTATCATTCAAAATATTGAGTTCGAGGAAATGATGGTTGGCCTGAAGTATCATTTAACAGGAGAGGAGTTTTTCTTTCAGTTCAATGATTTTGTAAGAAATATTTCTACAAATGAATTTGCTGAAACACCCAACAGTGGCTTGTTTAATAAAATGCTTGTTGATAAC
>JAYTGA010000279.1:0-7307 GCA_043733905.1 Segetibacter sp. | reverse complement strand
GCAGTCTTCACAATATTCAATTAATAGAAGACTGCGCTCAATCTCATTTTTCTGAGTATAAAGAAAAGCGGGCAGGCACTATGGGTATAGCAGGTTCATTTAGTTTTTATCCCGGCAAAAACCTGGGAGCTTATGGCGATGCCGGCTGCATCATCACTAACAACGATGCTTTGGCGGAAAAATGCAAACTGTATGCAAGGCATGGTGCATTTATAAAACATCAGCACAAAATTGAAGGCATCAATTCGAGACTTGATGGCTTGCAGGCTGCGATACTTACAGCAAAACTTCCTTACATTTTGCAGTGGACGGAACAAAGAATTGCAAATGCAAAATACTACGATGAACATTTAAAAGAAATAAAGGAAATTACAATCCCTGCTGTTCGCCCCAATACCAAACATACCTATCATCTCTATGTCATCCGTGCAAAACAAAGAGATCAATTAGCGACTTTTTTAAAAGAAAAAGGAGTGGAAACTGCTATCCACTATCCTGTTCCCCTGCCTTTGATGGAAGCTTACCAATATTTGGGACACATATCCGGAGAGTTTCCTGTCGTTTCAGCCTATCAACATCAGATACTTTCTATACCAATGTACCCGGAACTGACTCAATCATCTATGGATTTTGTAATTGGGTGCATTCAAGAGTTTTACCAGAATTAAATAGCTAATGACATTATCCATTATTTGCCCAACATATAACGAAGAGAAATACATTGCAGATACATTGCAAAGCTTTCTACGTCAGCAATATCATTCTTTTGAACTGGAGATTTTAATTGTGGACGGTTGTTCGTCGGACAAAACAAGAGAAATTGTACAATCGTTTTCCAACAATCATCCAAATATAAAACTGGTTGAAAATCCCCAGAGGAAAACACCTTATGCTTTTAACGCCGGTCTGAAGGCGGCAAGCGGTGAATATGTGGCTATTTTAGGAGCGCATACAGTGTATGAGTCAAATTATCTGCAGATCTGCTACGATGCTTTGATTAGCAGCAACAGTGTCGGGTGTACGGGAAGGGTAGTGGTGCAAAGCAAAACCAACACTTTAGGTGCAAAACTGAGTGAGTGGATCATGAACAGCAAATTTGGCGTCAGCGGTTCTTCATTCCGAGCCATGAAGGAAGGCTATGTACACTCTGTCAACTTCCCTTTATTTAAAAAGCAGGCATTGATTGATTTGGGAGGATATGACGTAAAGTTGCTCCGCAACCAGGACAATGATATGAACCAGCGATTGCTGGATGCCGGACACAAGCTATTCTGCACCTGGCAAACCGTTGCATATTACAGACCTCCCGGTTCTATAAAAAAACTACTCAGGTACGCCTATCGAAATGGCTTTTGGAATGCAATCAGTATTTACATCAATGCCGGCAGCATGCGTATCCATCATCTGATTCCTTTCTTTTTTGCAACAGGTATAATAGCAGGTTCATTATTAGGATTGTCGGGCTATTTTTTATTGCACTCTGTCTGGCTAATAAGACTCAGTTTTATTGTAGTCAGCATTCATTTATTAACAGGATTGCTTGCCACTATCCGCTCAATTGCAAAAGAATTTGACTACCGGAAAATACTAATGCCCTTTGTTTTCTTTGCTTTCCATTTTGTATATGGATGGGGAACGATCAATGGATTTTTGAAAGGGAAAAAAGAAATGAATGAATGAATTGCCAATGACTTTAAATGAAATATTTAAAATGAAAATTGATTTTTCCCCACCCTTCATAGATGATGATGTAAAAAACGAAGTCATTTCCGCACTAGAAAGCGGCTGGATAACCACCGGCCCCAAGGTGAAGGCGCTGGAACAGGAAACTGCCCGCTATGCAGGCATTGACCATGCACTCTGTGTCAACTCGGCCACATCGGCCATGATGCTTGTGTTGCATTGGCTGGGCATTGGTCGTGGCGATGAAGTGATTGTGCCTGCATACACCTATTGCGCCACTGCACTCGTGGTCATGCACGTAGGCGCCACCCCTGTCATGGTAGATGTGCGGGATGATTTCAACATTGACCCTGAAAAAGTGAGGGCTGCCATTACTTCCAAAACCAAAGCCATCATACCGGTTGATTTTGCAGGATGGCCTTGCGATTACGATGGTTTATACAATGTCATCAACGAAGCTAAAGGATTATTTGAGCCTAAAGGCACAGTTCAGCAGCAGTTAGGTCGCATTGCTATTGTGGCAGATGCCGCCCATTCGTTTGGGGCATCTTACAAAGGCCGCAAAACCGGCAGCCTTGCTGACATATCTGTGTTCTCTTATCATGCTGTCAAAAACCTGACAACCGCGGAGGGAGGTGCCATTTGCCTCACCATGCCGTTGCCGTTCGACAACGGTGAATTGTACAAAACACTCCGCCTGTGGAGTCTGAACGGGCAAACAAAAGATGCCTTTACCAAGTCCCAATCCGGCGGTTGGCGATATGACATTGTGTACCCTGGCTTTAAAATCAATATGCCGGATGTATGTGCAGCAATTGGCCTGGCACAAATCAGAAAATATGACACGGCAGTCTGGAAAGAAAGAAAAAGAGTGTTTGAGTATTTTTCAGAAGCATTTGCAAATGATGAGTGGGCAGAATTGCCACCTTACCTAAGCGACGAAAGTGTATGCAGTTTTCACTTATATCCCTTGAGGATTTTGGGTATAGATGAAGAGCAGAGAGACAAGATCATAGAAATAATTTCAAGCGAACAACTGGCTGTAAATGTTCATTTTATACCGCTACCTTTGTTAAGTGTCTTTAAAGAAAGAGGATATTTGATCAATGACTATCCTGTTGCCTTCGACAATTATGCAAGGGAAATATCCTTGCCTATATATCCTCAATTGAACAATATCCTTTGTGAACACATCGTTACAGTTGTTAGAAACTCTGTAAATAAAGTGAAAACAAAATGACAATCCTCAGGGGATTTGATATTATTATTTCAATAGTTGGATTAATTATCCTAAGTCCTTTGTTTATTTTATTATTTCTAAGTATAAAATTTTCTTCCAAAGATCCCGTTTTATATAAACAAATGCGTGTTGGCAAAAACCTGAAGGATTTTTGGTTGTACAAGTTTAGGACAATGCATACGGGTGCAGATGAAAAAGGGTTGTTGACAGTTGGCGGCAGAGATAATCGAATTACTGGCATTGGGTTTTATTTACGAAAGTATAAACTGGATGAACTGCCACAACTGATCAATGTGCTGAAAGGAGAAATGAGTATCGTGGGGCCCAGGCCTGAGGTGAGGAAATATGTAAACTTATATTCCGAAGAGCAAAAAAGAACTTTGAATGTATTGCCTGGCATCACAGATTATGCATCCATCATATTTAGAAATGAAAATGATTTGCTGGCGATTGTAATTGACCCGGAAGAATATTATATCAACGAAATAATACCCAAAAAAACAAGTTTAAATTTTCGGTATATTAACAATCAAACACCATCAGAATATTTTACCATTATTGCTAAAACAATCATTTCATCTATAAAAGGGAAATAAGAATTCTGCATGAAAATTGATTTCATGATTTATTGATAAAAAAGCAACTATTTTCATTAATTTCGCTCCTTATTATAATGGGTGATTTGATGAAAAAATGAATAGAATTTACAGCAGATTAAAAAACTTATTCTAAGAAAAAGTATAAATAATTCAAATTGATGGCATTGTGCTAAAAACCATTGCCAGAGAAAAACAAAGAGTGTGAAAAAACTACGGAAATTTTTATTGAAAAACAGAATAGCCCCTAAATGGCTCATATTTGTTTTAGATCTTTCTATCTGTTGTTTTGCTATTGTTTATGCCAATTACTTACGTTTCAATTTTGACATTTCACTTTTCCAGTTTTCTGATATGTGGGACGATTTGCTTGCCACTATTCTTATCAACTCTGTTCTATTTTACATATTCAGAACCTATCATGGCATCATAAGACTTTCAGGTTTTCAGGAAGCTTTTCGCAGCATTTCTGCAGTTTTCTACTCTTTTTTTATCATGCTCATCCTCAACATTTCGTTGAAGATATTTGGCATTCCTTCTTTCATTCCCACTTCCGTATTATTCATTTACTTTTTCATTTCTTCATTTTCAGTATTTGGCTATCGCCTTCTGGTCAAGCACCTTTACCGGATCAGTGTTACCCAGGAAGAAGATATTCACATTGTTATTTACGGAGCAGAACTAAACGGATCTGTTCTTAAA
Organism: Segetibacter sp.; assembly: GCA_043733905.1. GTDB lineage: Bacteria > Bacteroidota > Bacteroidia > Chitinophagales > Chitinophagaceae > Segetibacter. Next base: position 3,086 of record JAYTGA010000279.1, on the reverse strand, counting down.
AAAACGATTGAACAAACATCTAATAACAGGTACAAAATAGTTGCCTTCATTGACGATGATGAAAACCTGTTTGGCAAAACAATTGACAACGTCAAAATTTATTCTTTCAGCCAGATTCAAAATGTGATTAAATCATGGCAGATTAAAATGTTGTTTTTTGCCCGCCAGGATTTTGATCTGAATCAAAAAAATAAAATAGTAGATTATTGCCTTGAGCAAAGCATAAAAGTCATGAACATTCCGCCCATGCGGGAATGGATTCAGGGCCACCTGAACCTGAACCAGTTGAGGGAAGTGCAGATAGATGAACTGCTGGGCAGGCCACAGATCAGCCTGAAAAATGGCCAGATGATCAACGTGCTGCGCAATAAACAAGTATTGATCACAGGTGCAGCAGGCTCCATAGGCAGCGAACTTGCCCGGCAGATAGCAGGCATGAATCCATACTCACTGATCATTTGCGATCAGACCGAAACTGGTCTTTATGAACTTGAATATGAACTTCAGAAAAAGCATCACCTTGGCAATTCCCTGAAAGTTTACCTGGGTGATGTGAAAGATGAAAAAGCCATGAACAACATGTTTGCGCAATATATGCCCAACATTGTGTTTCATGCTGCTGCTTACAAGCACGTTCCCATGATGGAAAGCCATCCGTCCGAAGCCATCAGGAACAATGTGGTGGGAACCAAAGTGCTGGCCGACCTGGCAGAGTTTTACAACGTAGAAAGATTCTTATTTGTCTCTACCGACAAAGCCATTAACCCTACCAACGTTATGGGGGCTTCTAAAAGAATTGCTGAAATTTATTGCCAGTCGCTTTTGTCCAGGGAGAACATTCCTGTGATGGATGAAAGAGTCATTCAGATAGCACCAAGAACAACAAGGACAAAATTCATTACCACAAGGTTTGGTAATGTTTTAGGTTCAAATGGCTCAGTCATTCCCCGGTTCCAGGAGCAGATTTCAAAAGGTGGCCCGGTCACTGTCACCCATCCTGACATTATCCGTTATTTCATGACCATTCCCGAGGCCTGCTCTCTTGTGCTGGAAGCGGTGACCATGGGCAATGGTGGCGAAGTGTTTCTGTTTGATATGGGACAGCCGATTAAAATAATTGACCTGGCCAAAAAGATGATCAAACTTGCCGGACTGACACCTTTAAAGGATATTGACATTCAGTTTACAGGGTTGCGCCCCGGCGAAAAATTGTATGAAGAACTATTAAATAAAGAAGAAGAAGTCATACCAACCCACAACAAAAAAATACTGATAGCCAAGGTAATGGAGTATGACTATGTGAAAATATCAAACAGCATTGAAAAGCTGATTGATCTTGCTCTGGTCAACAAAGATGAAGAAGTGGTAAAACAGATGAAGCATATTGTGCCGGAATACATCAGCAACAATTCTGTTTACGAGGCCATGGACGAAGAAATTATTGTGCCCACCTTTACCTCTCATGGGTGATATTGGCTACCTTGCATAAAGATTATTTCAATCCTATGTTCAATTTTTTTAAAAAGAAACCCCTCAAAACCGTTGACACCGATCTGTCATTCATAGGGGTTGACATGCACAGCCACCTGCTCCCAGGCATTGACGATGGTTTAAAAGAACTGGAAGAATCAGTCGCCTTCATAAAAGTGCTGCAAAAATTCGGTTACAAAAAGCTCATTTGCACTCCTCACATTCTTTCCGATCTTTATCCCAATACACCACAGACCATTTTGCCCAAACTGAAATTGGTCAGAGATGCATTGAAAAAAGAAGGGGTAGACATGCAGGTGGAAGCCGCCGCAGAATACATGGTTGACCACGACTTTGCCGAATTGATTGCCAAAACCCCCAAAGAAGAACTTTTGACAATTAATGGAAAGTACATCTTAATAGAAATGTCTTACCTGTCACCCTCTCCCAACATTGACCAGGTCATTTTTGATTTGAGAATGATGGGTCTCATCCCCATCATTGCACACCCCGAACGCTATAATTATTATCACCATCACTTTGAAGAATATGAACGCTTCAGAGAACTTGGTTGCAAACTGCAGGTCAACCTCTTGTCTTTGTCCGGTGGCTATGGGCCGCATGTGAAGAAAACAGCAGAAAAATTATTAAAAAATCAGCTTGTTGATTTTCTTGGAACAGACATGCACCACGACCGCCACCTAAGTATGTTGAAGCAATTAGCCACCACGCCAGAATTTTATGAAATAGTGAAAGATGCTGTGTTGCTGAACAGGAGTTTGCTGTGAATGGGGTTTAGGGTTTAGGGTTTAGGGTTTAATGTTTAGAGCGGAATAGTGCTTGATTATGTGTAGTTGTATCCGCAGTTTCCTGTCTTAATACTAAGTACTAAGTACTAAATACTAAGTACTAAATACGACTAATATGATGGGCGTCTTGCCTGTCCTTTTTTATTTCCACCGCTGGCAACAGAGTCATCGGGAAACTGGTCGCTCTTTTTTTATGGGGATAGTTCTTTCTGTGACTATTTTTGATTTCAAAATAAATAGTTTTATGGGATTGATATATGCTGATATTGAACTGATCAATAGCTTTGACCTGGAGATGGCCAAAAGACACATGATAGGTGAAGAAGAAATAAAACGCACTCATGTGAATGCCCTGGTGGACACAGGTGCCATTATGCTTTGCATAAATGAAAACATACAATCGCTTTTGCAATTTCCGGTACAGGAAAAAAGGAAAGCGGAAACTGCCTATGGCCGCATTGTGGAGTGTGATGTGGTAAGCCATGTGGAGGTGCGTTTCAAAAACCGGCAAACCTCCTGTAGGGCAATGGTGCTGCCGGGAGATAGTGAAGTGTTGTTGGGTGCCATTCCGCTGGAAGATATGGATGTGCTGATCCACCCGCAAAGGCAGGAGTTGATTGTAAACCCTGACCATCCTTATTTTGCCCAAATGAAATTGAAGTAGGGCAATAAGTCAAATAGTCAAAAGAGTCTTCAGGAAACTGATGGCTCTTTTAGTGTGTCCGGCATGTTAATAAACTATAGGGTGCAAGTCCCGAACACACTTTACAGTAGGGAGTGTTAGCCAAGAGCAAGGGTGTCGTGTGC
>JAYTGA010000278.1:0-7719 GCA_043733905.1 Segetibacter sp. | reverse complement strand
GAGTTTGTGGAAATGCTGGACAAAAACGGCAACCGCACACCACTCATTCCGACCACGCTGTTTGTAGAAGGACACGACGAGCCGAGCAACGTGGCTGTGGAAGTCGCCATGACCTACAACGACGACTTTAAAGAGCATATTTTTTCTTACGTCAACAATATCAACACCATAGAAGGCGGTACACACGTCACCGGTTTCCGCCAGGCTTTGACACGGGTTTTTAAAACTTACGGCGATAAAAACGGCTTGTTTGAAAAAGCCAAAGTGGTGGTGGAAGGCGATGATTTCAGGGAAGGCTTGAGTGCTATCATTAGCGTGAAAGTGCCTGAACCACAATTTGAAGGTCAAACAAAAACAAAGCTGGGAAATACTGATGTAGGTGGTATTGTGCAGGTGACGGTTGCCCGTGCTTTGGAGGCTTATCTTGAAGAAAACCCAAGGGAAGCAAAAAATGTGATCAGCAAGATAGTGCTTGCAGCACAGGCCAGGGTGGCAGCTAAAAAGGCCCGTGAAATGGTACAGCGGAAAACTGTTTTGACCGGTGGCGGACTGCCCGGCAAACTGGCCGATTGCTCCGAACGTGATCCTGAAAAAACTGAACTTTACCTGGTGGAAGGTGACTCTGCCGGTGGCACCGCCAAACAAGGAAGGGAAAGGAGTTTCCAGGCTATTTTACCACTTCGCGGAAAGATTCTGAATGTGGAAAAGGCGATGGAACACAAGATTTACGAGAACGAAGAAATCAGGAACATGTACACCGCTTTAGGTGTAACTGTTGGAACCCCGGAAGATCCAAAGCAACTGAACCTTGTCAAACTTCGCTACCATAAGCTCATCATTATGACCGATGCCGATGTAGATGGAAGTCACATTGCCACGTTAATTCTTACTTTCATTTTCCGATACATGAAAGAATTGGTCGAGGCTGGCTATGTATATATTGCGCAGCCGCCTTTGTATCTTGTAAAACGAGGCAAAGAACAGGAGTATGCTTATAGCGAAGAACAAAGGAAATTTTTAGTTGAAAAATTGGCTAACGGCAAAGAAGATAGTGTCACCATTCAGCGATATAAAGGTTTGGGCGAAATGAACGCAGACCAACTGTGGGAAACCACCATGGATCCTGCACGCCGCACACTGAAAAGAGTCACCATAGAAAGTCTGGCAACAGCCGACCAGATTTTTAGTATGCTTATGGGCGACGATGTGCCACCACGCCGTGCTTTTATTGAAAGTCACGCCAGGTATGCAAAAATTGATGTGTAATAAATTAAAAAGGTAACATAAATGAAAACAGCCTGGTGAGAATCAGGCTGTTTTCATTTTGCATTGCTCTATCAAAATCCTTTCACATACCCTCTCCCTACCAATGCAGGCACTACATAACTTCCTGCTAGTCGTACGGCCTCGCTGCTACCCTTGGCGGCTTCCAGCCGGATGCAGGTGACAATATAACCCGGGCCATTTGCCTTTGGCTCAAAAAATACATACCAACCATCATTCATTTTCTGGCCTTTCCAAATGCGCTCCGGGGTGCCTGTTTTACCTGCTACCACCAGTTTTAGTTTTTCGGCTTTGTTAGCACTTTGTTTCAGCATGTAGTCTGTAAGATGGGCGGCAGTTTGGGGATTTTTTGCAAGGAGAATTCCTTTGCCGGGTTTGGTAGTTTTACCACTGATACTTGTAACAAAACGGTTGGGCAGCAACACGCCTCCATTGGCTATTCCACACGCCACACGGGCTACTGCTGCGGGGGTAGCAATCAGTTCGCCCTGTCCCCAGGCCATGCCGGAAATTCCCTTGCCCCGTGTCCGTTTTATGTTGTTTGGGTTGTAGCTGTTGATGCTGGCGAACTCTGTCCTGCGCCACAGTTGCCGCCATTGTTCTTCCTGTGCAGTGTTGCCTTCTTGGTGGTCATAATAGTAGCCGCCAACGCCGTGCAGAAACATGCCAGTCTTTAGATAAAGAGTCCCCATTTCTTCTTCCAACCGTTCTTCGTTGGCCAGGCGGATGAAGAATGAGTTGTTGGATTTCACAATCGCCCTTTCTATGCTGATATCTCCAGCCTCATCTGGTTCCAGGCTTTTGATGCGGATGAGGTCTTGCGGATAAATATGTTTGATGAGCGTGGCGGCTGCTTCGCCCAGCTTGTTAAATGCTGCCAGCGAAGTTACCAGTTTGGCCGTAGAGCCTGGCTGTGTGGCGTATGTGAAACCGATGTCGCTGTTGACGTTCCAACCAGGCAAACGGTTCATTTCCTGTTCGCTAAGGGTTAGTTTTTCATAATCATTCACCGGGGGCAAAGGATACATGGACGATGCCAGCACATCGCCTGTATTGCTTTCCATGACCACGACCGAAACACGTTTTATTTTAACGCTGTCATCGGTTGCCAATGCCTGGTTGATATTGGTTTGCAGGGCTGCATCAACAGACAGTTGAACGTTTCGGTTCTTTTGCCTGAAAGCCGCAACCTGCGGGCTGTTGATACCTGCAAGCAACAGCGGCGCAAGGGCTGAATAATCCCTGCGGCTCACCAACATTTCAGTTGTGGTTTGCGGCAGAAATTTATCTTCCCTATACCGATGAGCACTTACCTGGAACTTTGCCGAAGGCGAAGGAAAACCACGCAACTCTGCGGCATGTTCATACTCAGCAAAATAGCCGTTCACGGAACCGTTGAAGACCCCTGTGTTGGCATCGCCTGTCCAAAAAAATGTTTGGTCGGCAAATGGGTAATACCTGTCCAACCGCTTGTAAACAAAGGATTGCAGTACATCACCACTTACACCGGAGGCCAGCAATGAGTCGCGTTGTTTCTGAATATCGCTTACGTTGCTGGTTGCCAGCAATCGCCCTTTTCTGTCAAGCAGATTTCCTGCCTGCAGACGGTTCATGAGTATGTTGATGCGGGGGTTGTAGCTAAACATTCTTGCCCCGCTTCTATCGGCAACAAGCGATGGTTCTACCACCCATTTTTCATTGTTGAAAATATAACCCGAAACATTTACTCCCAGTAAAACAATTCCTATCAAAGCAGCCACCAGTGCAGGCATCAGGTTTTTGTCGTGTTGGTTGGTGATGTATTTCATTTGCGCAGCACTGCCACGAAGATGTGATGCTGAAAGAACAAATCCTGCTGCCAGCATATTGGTAAACAAGGACGAGCCACCATAACTCATAAACGGAAGTGCAACACCCGACAAAGGCAAAGCTCCGGTAGAGCCTCCGGCTATTAAAAGGAATTGGATAAACGTGCTAACGCCAATGCCTGCACAGAGATAAAAAAGCAACGGTGTACCTGTTTGCCTTCCGGCGATGAATGAGCGGTGGAGGTAGAGAAGAAAGACAATAAAAATGCACAGAATGCCCGTCCAGCCAAACTCTTCGCCCATGGATGGGAGTATCATGTCTGTGTGCGCTTCGGGTATGGCCTTCGCAAAACCTTCGCCAGTGCCTTGCCCGGTCACTCCGCCACTTGCCATTGCCCAAATGCCATTCGCCACCTGGTCGCCGCCAAAAACTTCATTGTCCCACACGTTTTGCCAAATGGCTTTGCGGTCGGTCAGCCGCTGCACAGGACCAGGGAAAACTTTGCTTAAATATGGCACCTGGTCGAGCAGTAAAAAGCTGGCAATCAGCACTAAAGCGATGACAGAAGATTCGCTCAATTGCTTTTTGATGAAAGCCATATAGAGTGTTAATGCGGCGGCGGTAATGCCGGTTGCCAGCCAGACATTTTTACACAACCAAAGCGAAACAACATAGACAACAACTGCCGCAATCATGTCTGCAAAATCTCCTCTTGAAAATGAAAACAAAATGATGAAGGTGAAGCAGCAAACCATTGCCGGGCCTAAGTCTCCGAGAATGAGGAACAATAAAATAGTAAGACCAATTGCAAACAATGCAAAGAAGAAAAAGTAAAATCTTTTTTTCCAGGAACTATACCCAGCAATAAATTGCTCATTGATGGCAAAGAAGCCGGCGAGGAACAGAATGACCAAAAATTTGACGATTTCGCTGGGCTGAAAACCGAGCAGGTTTACCTTAACGCCGCTACCTTCGGGGCCGCTGCCAAACAGGATGGTGAGTATAAGTAAACCCATTGCCATCAATGCCCACGGCCAGCCATTGGCTGATTTTTTCACGCCAGTGAAAATGAACAAACGATAAAGCCTGGAGTCAACTGTGAAATAGCGAAGATTGAAGAGCAGCAAAACGAACATTCCGACCATGCCGCCTTCAAAATAAAACAAAGTGCTTTTTGCCAGGAACCTGTCCCGCAGCGGGTCTTGCAGACTGAGCAATGTGAGGAAAGACAAGCCAATCAGCACCATGAGCAAGGGCAAAAGAAACTGGTCTGCACCCGGAAATTTTGCACTGAGAAAAAAATGCATCAGCCAAAATGAAAGAATGAAAGCAGCTGCAATTGTCCAATACCACAACGTTGCATTTTCGGGAGTTCGGACAATCAAAGCCTTTTCTTTTTTTAAAACAGCAAAATCTTTTGCCGAAAAAAGACGGATGTTATCAGCCGATTGAATGAAGGTGAAGGCAACATTTTTCTCCAGGTTGGCCACACCCTGCGAACGACCAAACTGAAAACCGGGCTGCAATGGCAACACCGAAAACGCCCTGTTGGCGGGCAATCCGGTGAATGCGTAGTTGCCATTGGCATCGGTTCGGGTGTAGGCAGACAAGGATTGAAACTGCCTTTTACCCGATGAATCTGTCACATAATTCTTTCTTACGCCGTTGGCAAATGTGGACAGACTATTTTCAACATCGCTCACATCGTTGTTGTACAAACTGTCTTTGGAAAGAATCATTTGCAAACGCACCAATACGCCACTCACTGCCACGCCTTCTTTGGTTTTGACAATTCCTGAAAGCATGGCAGAACCCATCTGCAGGTTGTTGGCAGAATGGACATTCATCGGCCTTGTCTGCTCAGTATCGTAAAGCAAGGAGTCGGCATCGGTAAAGCCCAATAATGCCCTGTTGACTTTCACCCGTTTTTTAAATACTTCACCGCCTTGCCTGTAAGCCTGTTCGGCATTTACGTTGTATTTCTTCTTATTCAGTTCGCCAATGTTATCAACCGGTTCGTCGCCGGGTTTGGTGTTGTTGCCAACAATTGTGCTGATGAGATTGATGTCTTTTGCATCGCTGAAATAAAATCCTTTTTGCAAAAGAGTATTGATATGCTCGCCAGGTTTTGAATCGTTCAGGTTCATCATGGTGCCGTCTGATAAGCGTTTCGGCACATCGGCAAAATCTTTTTTCAGCGCAGAAAACAATTGAAAAAACAAAAAGCCCATTACGATGGTAATGAGCGATAGGAAAATGCGTTCGGTGGTTCTGGAACTATTTATAGTTTTCAACTTTCTTTTTCTTTAAAATTTGTTTGTCTTGTATAAAAGTTGAGGTATTATTTTTCTTACTTATCGTTATGATTTGCTCCCCAAATGCCCTTTCGAGGTTAAAAATAGTTTTCAAAGTAAAGTTTTGGACACCATTTAACCATTTGGAAACTTCGGCTTCTGATTTACCCAATTTATCTGCAAGCAACTTCTGTTTGCCCTCAAATTTTTCTTCAAGAAGTTCGCTTATCCGTTCAAGAATTTCTAATTGAAACCGGATTTCATCTTTGGTTTCCTGGGGGGTTTCTGTGATAATTTTATGGAATTTCTCTAGCTTCATACTCATATTTCTATTTCAAAATCCGTTAAAGAATCTTCGGTGAGATAACTTATTTCACCATTTGCAAGGGCTTTGTCAAGGTGGACAGCTATCTTCTTAGCTTGCAAAAAATGGGCTTTCACATTTTTACAATTTTCAGGGTTTATAGCTGTTTTTATATCTCCATTTAAAAGCACAACCAATGTCCTGGTGAGATGGATACAATAAAGCCTCAAACCAAAATCATCCTTATTTGCCTCCATTATTTCCTGCGAAACCCTCGGCAATGCATTGGCGGCATGTTCATGTTTAAAATAAATTTTTTGCGCACCCCTCTTACCCATTTCCATAATTACGTTGTAAGTCAATATCACTTCATTTTCATGATTAGGAAATTCTTTTTCATCAAATAATTCAAATTCGCTCAATAGATTGTTGCCCAATCTTACAGTATAAAATTGAACTACTCCATTAGAAAGGTCATCAATCTTTTCAAATCGTACCAGCAAGTTAATTTAAAAGTTAAGAGCAAACAAGAATAATTGTTTGCCGAAGGTTAATAATAAAATGAAAATAAGGAAGTTGTAACAATAGGTCAAACAATATTGATAATTGGTTTTCTTCAAAAAAGTTATGGCTAATGCAAAAGATAGTTTTGTAGCACCGAAAAGAAAAAACCGCTAAAAATTTATAAATTTGAAAAAAGGCAAAACATGGAAACTTTAGTAAAGCAAGAATTGCATAAGCTGGTGGATGACTGTGACAATGAAATCTTGCTTTTGGAAGCAAAGAACATTTTATTGGAAGGTGGAAACAACGACTGGTGGGATAAGCTTTGCGAAAAAGATAAACAGCTATTAGAATACTCGGAAGAGGAATACAAGGATGGGAATTACATTTCGCACAAAGCACTTATGGAGCAATTTGAAGACTGGAAAAAGAAATAGTCTGGACTAAAACGGTCTGCTGGCATTTTCTAGTTTAGTCTGTCAACCCAAATTGCATTGTCAACTTATTGTCTTTTTGCCACTTTATCCAACCACTTTTTATTGGTCTTTTCGATGTGCTACAATCTAAAAAACTGTGTGTTCTAATTTTTAGCCAATCGCCTTTAGCTTCTAAAACTTCAAAACAGTCTTCGTGTTCCATTTTTTTTAAAGTCTTTGAATTTTCGTTGTCAGTCTGCTTAATTTCTAAGTTGATTGATCCTTTTGTTATGTTGGATACTTGATTTTTAAAGAACTGAGTCCAAGGATAATATTTTTTGTAATTGCCTATCTTAGTCCAAAACTTAGTTTGTTTATTATTATTTACAAATACTCGTGTCCAATTGCCAATAGCAGTGTCAACTCTTAAAATGAAAATATCATACTCTAAAAATAGTTGCTCAGGCTTAAACCAACTATCTAATTCCCTTTGATTTTTTAAACTAAAATTTCCACCAGAATTAATTACTGAAACTGATTTCGTTGGTTTAGCCTGTAATGTGTCATTGTAAAATGCTATTCTCGGTAGTTTGATGACATTTACTTTTAAAATACCCTGTCCACTTGGAATACTCCTTTGTCCGAAAGAAATTAATGGCAAAATCAAAATGAATAAGTGTTTCATAAGCTGTATTTTCTGTCTAAACGTGTAGATAAAATGCTGATTTATGCCGTCACCAAACATCACATTGTCATCCATAGATTGAAGCACACCGCCATGAAGAAATATGTTTCATCATCGGGTACAGAAAATCACTTCACAATGATTCCTGTATCGCCAATCCGCTCATTTATCAATTCATTCTCTTTAAACAAAAACTGGTACTGCACTGGCACACGGCAGTTTTTGAACTGCACATTTCGCAGTATCAATCCTTTGTTGCTGGCGATGATTCCGACATCAAAGTTTTGAAGGGTCATGCTGTCGAGTTCGATGTGCTTGCATTTGGGGGATAAAATGAAAGCCGCTCCTTTATAAAAAGTATCTGCGACCAGCGTGACACCATTGCCTAAAATGCGTAGCGTGTCGTTGTTAACCACAATAGAA
>JAYTGA010000277.1:0-2411 GCA_043733905.1 Segetibacter sp. | reverse complement strand
ATTCGCCTGCAATTGGGAACTTAAAGTATCAGTTACTACAACATTGTAAGCAGCGGCATTACCTGTGTTTTGGTAGCGGATAATATAGTCAATGTATTTGCCTGCTGCTATTTGCGAAGGACTTAGTTTTGGCGTAGCTGTTTTATCGTTAGGGTCATAGGAATTTCCTACATAATTAACCGTAGAATCGCTAACAGCATGTGTCCCACTGGAAATAGTGACTTTCGCCTTTACCGAATCGCCTATCGTAAGATTGGTTTTTCCTGTGAAATAAACAACAAAAGGTACCCTTGCTCCTATTGGGAACGCTGGCAGGTTGAGGGTGAGGGTATTGCCAGAATTAACGACTGAGGTATTCGTTGCCGAGTCAAAGGTCAGTTTTGTATTGTCGTAAGTCACCTTGATAGTAGTGACACCAAAATTTCCAGAACCCACATTTTTTGCGTCAATCCAATATTCAAAAGACCTTCCTGGTCTAACCCGCACATCAAACCCATCAGTCATGTTCACTTCCATACTATCTACAACAGAAGTGGGCTGATAAGCAAAATTTTGAAAAACAGTGGTGTCATAACTATTAAAGCTGACCGTTTTAGATGTCGGTGACACAGTGAAAAAAGTATTCGATGGAGTAACTGTGTAAGAGCCTAAAACAGTCGTACCAATATCATAATACCCGCTATCATTAGTAAAGGTAATATTGCCGTTGGACAGTTGAAGTTTGTTGTTTGGTTTGTAAAATTCATTCGCTTCTTTTATACCGTTGCTGTTGGCATCGTAAAATGCATAACCTGTAATGACCGGGAAAGCGGTACAGCCATTGACGTTGTTGGTGGCATTGCATAGCTGAGGTAAATTACCCGCATATTGAGCAATGATATTGTTGTTCATATTTGGCAGGCACTTCGTAACATTTCTGCTAAAATATAGCTTCTGCAAATTATTTGGCAACACAGGCAAACAAATAATGTTTGTCGCTGAGACGTTTAATTCTTTCAGCGTGTTAGGGAGCGGTGGCAATGAAGTTAAAGTTGAATCGTATTGACAATAAAAGGTGTCCAAACTATTTGGAAGAGATGGTACTTGGTTTAAAAATATATTTCCAGCAACATTTAAATATTTTATTGAATTTGGTAATACCGGCAAACTATCTAATGAGTTGCTTGAACAATCCAGGTGTTTTAACCCTGAGGGTAATACCGGCAAACTATCTAATAAATTGCTTGCACAATCCAGGTGTTTTAACCCTGAGGGTAAAGCAGGTAAATGATGAAGTGAGCTGTTACACTTCAGATACTCTAACCCGATGGGTAAAACGGGTAAAGAAGAAATTTTAGAGCCTGAAATTTCTAAATACTTTAATGATGAGGGTAATGAAGGCAAAACTGATAAATTACACAATGCTGCTCCAAAGCGTATTATAAGTGTATTGAGCGTTACAGGTAAAGGAGGCAATGATGTCGGTTTAAAACCAAGTGCATCTCCCCAAAAATAAAAAGTAACAAGGCTATCGGGAAAATTGGGTAATGAATCTATGCCCATATCTAATAGAGATAAGTATTTTAGTTTGGGAGGCCAGGATGAAAATTTAGCCCCTAATTCAGTTATTTCTAGAGTCTGCAAATTTTTAAAGTACTGCAACCCGCTTGTGTTATAGATGTAATAACTATTGAAAGATCCACGATTAGTGTCAATACCGGCGAAACCACTAATCCAAATCCCAATTTGATTTAAGATAGCTGGGCAAGTTGTATCCATTTGCCCGGCACTATTAAAACAACCGGGATATTTAATAATTAGTTGCGAACGAAAAGCTGAATCCGGAATGGTTACATACTGTGCATGCACAACAGTTAATGACAAAAAGAACAAAGTGAGAAAAACTAGTAGATACTTTTTCATTTCAATTTTGTTTTGATGATTCGCGTATTTTACGGTTGCTTTCCATATTTAAATAGGTTGTTTATCGGCCTACAACTACCTTCTCACTGCTCTGCACAGCCTTCAAATAATATACGCCAACAGGCAGGTCATTGATACTGATTTTTTGTGTAGCCACCCTGATAATAAACCTTTTTACTACTACGCCTACATTATTCATCAACAAGGCTTCCGTATTCAATAATGAAGGCGATGAAATGTTCAAAATCATTTCATTACTCACCGGGTTTTGTTGTAGCGTAAAGCCTGCATTTTCTGTTGTTGCTTTTATTAAAACAATAGGAGAATAAGTAAACACTCCGTCATTATCTATCATCTTCAGCCTGAAGTAGAGGTCAGTTTTAGGAGCATTTGCAATGCTGAAATTGTATCTGTTGTTACCAAACCCATTTGCTCTTTTTTCGCCTGCGGCGGAAAATAGTCTGCCGTCGGTACTTTGCTCTATCACAAATGTTTTGGTATTGATTTCA
>JAYTGA010000276.1:0-14052 GCA_043733905.1 Segetibacter sp. | reverse complement strand
AAAATTCTTCTTTGCAGCTAAATATTGGACTGCTGCTACGCCGAAACCCTTTTACATATAGACTCCCTTGTACTTTTAAGTTCTTTATTCAACTTTTTTTAGGTTTTGTTCCTTCAAACTCTGTTAAGTTAATGACATTGCCTTATTCGGTAAATTTTTAACCTACAGCCTCCTGACCCACCCGAAACCTTCCCCGCACTTTCATATATAAAGCAGGTATATCCGAAACGTTCCCCGCACTTCCGGCAGCCTTTCGGGAACTCCCGAAACGTCCCCTGCACTTTCATATATAAAGCGGGTATATCCGAAACCTTCCCCGCACTTCAGGCAATCTTTCGGGAACTTCCACCAAAACCTATAAGGTTTTGAAAACCTTATAGGTTTTGCGATGATTGCTCAACCACATAAAGGTGTACTAATTTTTTAATGACATTTTAATCCTTAAAGCGTTGTTGTTATTGTTATACGATTAATTTTATACCATAAAAAAATCAAAACTATGAATGCAATTGACCTTTCCCGCCTCCGCAATGGTGAAATCATCACCTTTGGCAGAAATTATGTGAAAATAATCAGGCTGAACGATGCGGCCCTCCTTAAAGTAACCGATGAAACTGATAAACTGGACGAAATCATTAACCAGATAGACCAGCTTTTTTTGATTTCGCAAAAGAGCCAGTTGACCATCGACATTGAAACCTTGGATACCACCCGGGATCATTATGTAACGGGTATCTTAAATGTAATTGCGGGTCATGTCTATAACTTTAAACCCACCTTTGCCCAGGCCGCCGCCACCCTCACCGGCGGGTTAAGCATTTACGGTGGTGCCACTGATATTGTAGCCATGAACTATGGTATGGAAACAGCACAGGTTGACAGTATGGTAAAAGATGTGTTGGGCAAACCTGCCCTGCTGGATGCTGCCAAAATATTGGGCATTGAGGATTGGTTTAGTGAATTGGATAAGGTGAACAAAGCGTTTGATGATAAATACATAGCCCGTACACAAGAACTCGGCAATGCCAGTCTTGATAACATAAAGGGGCTTCGCGAAACGGCCATGACCGATTATTATGAACTGCGGGACATGCTGGACAGCCAATACATCATCAACAAAAAGATAAATCCCTGGAAGAAAACGGTGAATGAATTGAACGCATTGATTGACCAGTACGTTACCCTCATAGCCCGGCGAAAACCGAGTAAGGATGAAGAAGTACCTACGCCGCCTGTTGTGTAGAAATATATTGTCTTAGCACTTTTATAAAATAAGCCCTGCTTCGATTGTTGAAGCGGGGCTTGTTGTTTACAAACCCACTCTAAAACCTATAAGGTTTTAAAAACCTTATAGGTTTATTATATACTCGCCCCGGCAAAGACATCAAATTATATTTTGGGAGGTGAGGTGGTTTGGATAGTTTTGAGATTAAGCGTAAGAAATTATGAAACTAGTAATTTTTCTTCTTTTTTTTATAAACAGTGAATCTGTAATTAGCCAAATTAGAGTTGATACTTCCTATATGGATGTTTCACAAAGCGATAGCAAAAGTTGTGGCAGTGCTCGTTATATCGCAAAAATCCCGGTAATTAAATGTAAGTTTGAGACAATAAAGTTGTTGAACGATACCATTTACTCAATCTACAAGCAGGTTTACAATGAATTCTATAACGAAATAAAATTTCCATCTTATGAAGAAGCATTCGATATCAGTTCCTGCTATGATGTTGACGGACGGAACCGGCAAATTGATGAAGAGACAAAGACCTTCTTCCAAATTTTTTCCCTCTCGGATTCCTTAATAAGTATTTGCATCATAGAGACAATAACAAGTGATGGGTATGATGTAGTTGCTAGCAATGAAAAACTTTATTCACTTAATTTTAATCTAAAAACTGGAGAATTTATTGATTGGAAAAAACAGGTTTCGGTGAATGATTTAAAAAAAGCCAGGTTGCTTTTGGCGAAAAATATCAATCAACAATTGAATCGTGATAAAGATTCAATTGCTTTAGAAATCCCTGAAGTAGAGGACATAGAAAATGTCTGCCTATCCAAAGATAAAATCAGAGTATTTGCATACACATCATTTTCACAACACGGTTGGTTTGAATTTGTAGATATTCCTCTGGAAAAGAAAAAATCTTTGAATCGAAAGGTTCATTAGTTTGAGTAGATTCTTTTAAGGCTTTAAAGCCTCACAGGTTATACTATCAAGTCCAACCCCTTTCCCCCAAACCAAGAAACACAATACCTTCGCAGCATGAAAAGAATGATCACCTTTCTCACATTTTACATTCTATATTTTACAACATACTCGCAGCAACCGGCCACTACCAACAGTGCAGATATTTATCTGCAATTGCAAAAGCTAAATGTGCTGGGCAGTGTCCTTTACATAGCCGCTCACCCCGATGATGAAAACACCCGGCTGCTGGCTTTTCTGGCCAAAGAAAAATTGTACCGCACCGGCTACCTAAGCCTGACCCGTGGCGATGGCGGCCAAAACCTGATTGGCAATGAGCAGGGCATTGAGTTGGGGCTCATCCGCACACAGGAACTACTGTCTGCAAGGCGCATAGATGGCGCAGAACAGTTTTTTAGCCGTGCTTACGATTTTGGCTACAGCAAAAGTGCTGAAGAAGCCATGCACATTTGGAACAAAGAAAAAATTCTCAGCGATGTGGTCTGGGTCATCCGAAAGTTTCAGCCCGATGTCATTATCACCCGTTTTCCCGGCGATGAAAGGGCGGGTCACGGACATCATGCAGCCTCCTCATTACTGGCAAATGAAGCCTTCACTGCGGCTGCTGATCAGTCTAAATTTCCCGAACAATTTGCCTATGGAGTAAAGCCATGGCAGGTGAGGCGGATTTTGTGGAACACCTTCAACTTTGGCGGCAACAACACAACAAGCGAAGACCAGTTGAAAATTGATGTGGGTGCTTACAATCCATTGCTGGGAAAAGGTTATGGCGAAATAGCAGCCGAAAGCCGCAGCCAGCACAAAAGCCAGGGTTTTGGTGTGCCACGGCAGCGTGGCATTTCCATAGAATATTTCAAAACAACCGGTGGTTCTGCTCCGCAAAAAGATTTGATGGATAGCATTGCAACCGATTGGAGCAGGGTGCAGGATGGTGCAACCATTCAGGCCATGATTGATAAAATAATTGCTGCCTATTCCTTTGAACATCCCGAAAATTCTGTGGCTTCTTTGGTTGGTTTATACAGGCAGTTGAAACATTTGCCGGACTGCTATTGGCAAGCCATGAAACTGAAAGAAACACAGCAACTGATTGAGGCTTGCAGCGGACTCTATGCCGAAGCTGTAACCCAACAGCAGCAGGCCATACCGGGCGACAGCCTGAAAATAAATGTATTGCTCAACAAGCGAAACAACGTGGTCATTTCCGTAAAGGAAATTGTGATAAAAAACGGTGAGGAAAATGGCGGAGGGTCATTGGTCAGCATTTCTGTCAATAAGCCATTAACGACCAATGAAAACACCAATACGACACTGGTTTTTAAAGTAGATGACAATGCAAAACCTTCGCAGCCATATTGGTTGGAGAACCCGATGTCGCCGGGTTCGTTCAATGTAAATGAGCAGCAAATAATCGGTAAGCCTGAATCATCGCCGGCATTTGTGGCCGACATTTCTTTTGAAATAGATGGTCAAATGTTTGAAACGGAAAAAGCCGTTCAATATAAAAATACCGACCCGGTAAAAGGTGAATTGTTTCAGCCGATTGCCGTTTTACCAAAACTGTCTGTGCAGCAGGAACCTTCGCTGCTGGTGAATACCAAAGAAAACATGCACAATGTGAAGCTGCGATACAAGGCCAATGGTTCGGTAAACACAGTGTTGATAAATGCCAACCAAAAAGTCCTGATAAATGACAACGCTGCCATGTCAAAAGGGATGGAAAGAATGTTTGAAACCCCTGTAAACACCGTTCAGCCTGCATTGGCCAAAGGAAGCACGGCAAAAGACACATTCACTTTGGCGAATAATCAGCAGGCGGTTTATCCTGTGTTCATTCATTATGACCATATCCCGAACATTACCTACTTCAAGCCTGCCATTCAAACGATTCTGAACCTCGACATCAGGATTGCAGGCAAGCGGGTTGGCTACATTGACGGCGCAGGCGACAAGGTGCCGCAAGCCTTGGAGCAGATGGGATATGTGGTCACAAAGCTGGGCGAAAATGATTTGACGGCTGCCAACCTGCAACAGTTTGATGCGGTTATTACTGGTGTGAGGGCATACAACGTGAACGCATTTATGGACAGCAAATACAATGACCTGATGGCTTATGTGAAAAATGGCGGCAACCTGATTGTTCAATACAACACAGCTTTTCAAGGTGCTACTGCACAGCCGAAGATTGGGCCATATCCCTTCACCATCAGCCGCAGCCGCATCACCGATGAAACGGCTGTGGTGCATGTTGATTTGCCAAATCATGTAGCATTCAATTCTCCCAACAAAATAACCGCAGCAGATTTTGAAGGCTGGATACAGGAGCGAAGCATTTACCAGGCAGAGCAAATGGACAGCAATTATGCAGCCCCCATTTCCATGGCCGACCCAGGCGAAAAACCATCGAACGGCAGCTTGATTATTGGCAAATATGGCAAAGGAAATTTTATCTACACCGGACTTGTTTTTTTTAGGGAACTGCCCGCCGGAGTCGCCGGGGCTTACAGGCTATTGGCGAATTTGATTGGCTTGCCGAAGAACCAGGAAAGTCAAAAGGCACAACCTAAAAGTCAAGAAACTGGAAATAAACCCTAAACTCTAAACTCTAAACTCTAAACTTTTAATGAGCTATCAACCACGTCGAAAAATAAGTTTCATAGTCCTCATAATTATCGGATTGATCATTGGGATTGCGATCAAGAAAGTAAAAATAGGTTTGATAATAGGTATTGTACTTGGATTGCTTGCAAGTGGGATTATGATCGGTAAAGACACGGATAAACCTTGACGGATTAAAGTATAAATTCTAAATTCAAACCCTAAACATTAAACCCTCAACCCTAAACACGAAACATGTTTGAAATTCTCCTGCAATCTATACAACAAAAAGTGTTGCTCACCTCCCAGCAGCAGGAGCTTTGCACATCATTCTTCACATTACGCAATCTGCGAAAAAAAGAGTTCCTGGTGCGGCAACATGAAATATGTGAATACACCGTCTTTGTGGAAAAAGGGGTCCTTCGTTCCTATGCAACAGATGCAAAAGGCAGCGAACACATTGTGCAGTTTGCCTTTGAAGGTTGGTGGATGACAGATTTTCATAGCTTCCTTACAGGCGAGCCTTCTCTTTTGAACATAGAAGCTGTCGAGGATGCTGATGTACTTTTAACAACCAAAGAAGCGAATGATGAATTATTCAGGCAAATCCCGCTTATGGAACGCTATTTCAGACTCCTCACACAAAACGCACTAATGGCTATGCAGCGTAGGATGATCGTTTCACTCAGCCACAATGCAGAAGAGAAATATACCCGGCTGCTTGACACGTTTCCCGGCATTTTGCAAAAAGTACCGCAGCATATGATTGCCTCCTATCTTGGCATTACCGCCGAAACATTAAGCAGAATCAGAAAGCAGATTTCAATTCGAAAATGATGGTTAGCAGATAGCCACTTTGCAAGGGAATGATGGGCATGATGAATGCTTTATATTTGCCCTCATAATTTTTCTTCACCAATCATTTTTACCGCCTTTAAAAACGGCTCCTCAATATTATGGAAGCAAGCAAACCAATTGTCATGAGTGGCATACGTCCTACAGGACTTTTGCACCTTGGCAGCTACTTTGGCGCCATCCGCAACTATGTGCGCATGCAGGACGAATTTGAATGTTACTTCATGGTTGCCGACCTTCATTCGCTTACCACACATCCTGATACCAAAGAGCTGAAAGCCAATGTGCACAGGGTTTTGGCAGAAAACATAGCCTGCGGCCTCAACCCTGCCAAAGCGACTTTTTATTGCCAGAGCCACATTTATGAAACAGGCGAATTGTACCTTTATCTGAACATGATGGCCTACAAAGGTGAGTTGGAAAAAACAGTGACTTTTAAGGAAAAAGCAAGATCGCAACCGGAAAATATCAATGCGGGTTTGCTTACTTACCCTGTGTTGCAGGCGGCTGATATTTTAATGCACCGTGCATCGTTGGTGCCAGTAGGCAAAGACCAGGAGCAACACCTGGAAATGTGCCGCAACTTTGCCAACCGTTTCAACCATCGCTACGGAAATGTTTTTCCCGAACCCCGTGCTTTTAACTACAATAACCAGTTGGTGAAAGTACCCAGTTTGGATGGTGGGGGCAAAATGAGCAAAAGCGAAAACCAGATGGCAACACTTTACCTGGCTGACACTGATGATGTCATTAGAAAAAAAGTAATGAAGGCCAAGACAGACAACGGTCCCGCAGAAAAGAATTCTGCTAAACCGGATTATGTAGAAAATATTTTTCTGCTCATGAGCCTGGTTTCCACAACAGATGTGGTAGAAAAATTTGAAACCGATTACAACAGTTGCACCATCCGCTATGGCGACATGAAAAAGCAACTGGCAGAAGACATGGTTGCCTTTATTGCGCCCATCCGCGAAAAAGTGGAGGCAATATTGGACAATGAAAACCGTCTGAAAGAAATAATGGAAGCCGGGGCAGAAAAAGCCAGGAAAAGTGCTACAGCAACTATGCAACTGGTCAGGGGAAGCATCGGTCTTAATTACTTTTAATAGACAGCTATCCCAAAAACAATTATTTTAGTCCACTTATCTCAACCATCAAAAAAAAAGCGGAAACCACCCACACCCGATGTCAAAAGCAACGAAACCCAAACACATAGCTATTGCCGGCAATATAGGCGCCGGCAAAACGACTTTGACTGAAGCCTTGTCAAAGCACTACAAATGGATACCCCAGTTTGAAGATGTGGCTAACAACCCATACCTCAATGATTTTTATGAAGACATGCCCAGGTGGAGTTTTAACCTGCAGATTTATTTCCTGAATAGCCGCCTTAACCAGTTGCTTGAAATTGAACGTGGCACAGAAACCATTATCCAGGACAGAACCATTTATGAAGATGCTAATATTTTCGCTCCCAACCTTCACGACATGGGGCTGATGGGCAAAAGGGATTTCGAAAATTATTTCACCTTTTTCCAGACATTGAAATCAATGGTAAAACCGCCTGATTTGCTTATTTATTTGCAAGCTTCAGTCCCTACTTTGGTCGGCCAGATTCAAAAAAGAGGTCGTGAATATGAAGAAAATATCCGCCTTGATTATTTGAAAAAACTGAACGAATACTACAACAAATGGATTGAATCTTACCGTGAGGGTTCGCTGCTGGTTATAAATGTTGACAAAAATAAGTTCGCAGAGAATGATGAAGACATGGGGGAGATTATTAACAAGATAGATGCGCAGTTGTTTGGGCTATTTTAGAAAATGATGAATTTAGAATGTTGAATTAAGAATGATGAACTGGGAGTCATCTTATTAACCACCATTTAGCCAATAAAACCAATTAACGAATAAACTTTCAAAAAATGGAAGAAGAACTGTTTAGCGACGACCCGGAAGAGCATCTGAAAATTGAGAATGATATTTTGAAAATAAAACTCCAGGCGGAACTTGGCGGCGATTTTGAAAGTGAGGAAGAACTGCCACCGGAAATAGAAAATGCGTTTCTCAAAAACGTGATTGAATTTGAACACCAGTTTGCCAATGCGACTACCAAAACCTTGTATGAAGTGTTGGACAGTCCTCCATTTGAAGAGGCTGAAAATATGTCCGATATACAGGTAGAACAAGCATTGCAGGACATTGAAGAACTGATGCTGCAAAAAGGTGTGGAAGTGGATTATGGAGATGACTATTCCGCCCGTTTGAAATATTGTTTTGTCACCGAAGAATTGTTCTTAAAAGAATCTCCTTTCTTCCATGTGCCGGGCATGATGATGCACTATATTTATGAAGAGTTTTACCCCAATCACCGGCTCGATATAAAGAGAAATGCAGAATATTTTAGTGAACATTGGTTCAACAGAAATTTTAATGAGTACAGCAACGAAGTGTCTCCTGAACTGGTGACTGCAGATGGAAAAACCCTGACACGGGAAGAATTGTTTGAAAAATTTAAGCATATTTTCGACAGTTATACCACTTTTGAAAACACTTTTTTCAGCATAGACAACGTTTCCTTTGAACTTCACGAAGACGAGACCGGGCAAGGCTTTGCAGAAGGTTTCGCCAGCTACGATGCCATTCTTGAAAATGGCGAAACACAACATTTTGAAGGCCCTTACAAACTATATATGCACTTCGACGGCTGGTGGAACATTTTTTACTTTGTGTGGCCGGGATTTAGGTGGTAAAATTGCCAATAAGTCATTGGGTCAATTGTCAGAAAGTCAACCAATTTGTCGGTAAGCTAAAAATATTTTTACAAAGAAATAAGAAGCCAGAAACGGTTTTGCCATGAACAACGAGAAGCGATTACTGGCGGTAATAGGCGGTGGAGCAGCGGGTTTCTTCTGTGCAATCAATGCCGCAAGAATGAACTCCGAACTGAAAGTCATCATTCTTGAAAAGACCAGCAAACTGCTTTCGAAAGTGCGGGTAAGCGGTGGTGGCAGGTGCAACGTAACACATGCCTGTTTTGAAATTTCTGCATTGGTCAAAAAATATCCACGTGGTGCAAATTTCCTTAAAAAAACATTTCACCAGTTCAATACAAACCACAGCGTGCAATGGTTTGAAGAGCGTGGCGTGAAGCTGAAAACCGAAGCCGATGGCCGCATGTTTTCCATTACCGACAGTTCACAAACCATCATTGATTGCCTGATGAAAGAGGCTAATAAATATGGCGTGGAAATATTGATGAACTGCGAAGTCAAAAATATTATTCCGCCTCAAAATTCAGGTCAGAATACGCAGCAAAACTTTGTTTTGGAACTGGGAAATGAGAGACAACTTATTGCAGACTACATCTGTGTTGCTTGCGGCGGTTATCCTAAAACTTCCATGTTTCAGTGGCTCACAACTCTCGGCCACACAATCGAAGAACCTTTTCCTTCGCTTTTCACATTCAATATCCCCAATCACGCCATTACACAACTGATGGGTGTTTCGGTGGAAAATGCCATTGTCAAAATCATTGGCAGCAAACTGAGCAGTGACGGGCCTTTACTCATCACGCATTGGGGCATGAGCGGCCCTGCCATATTAAAACTGTCTGCCTGGGGAGCAAGAGAATTTGCTTCAAAAAACTATCATTTCATCATTCTTGTCAATTGGTTGCCCACACTCACAGAGCAAACCCTGAGGCATGACTGGCAGGCAATGAGACACCGTGTTGCTTCGCAAAAAATAGGCAACAAAAACCCGTTCAATCTTCCAAATCGTTTGTGGGTTCACCTGCTGAACGAAAGCGGCATCAACGAAGACATCAGGTGGGCAGACCTGCCCGGAAAAGAGCAGAACAAGCTTATCAAAAACCTGGTTGCCAGCGAGTTTGAGGTGAAAGGTAAGACGACTTTTAAAGAAGAATTTGTGACCTGCGGTGGCATCAACCTCAGCGAAGTAAACGCCAACTCCATGGAAAGCAAACTCATTCCCAACCTATACTTTGCCGGTGAAATATTGGACGTGGACGGCATTACCGGCGGCTTTAATTTTCAACACGCCTGGACGAGCGGATGGATAGCGGCGAAGGCGGTGGCGGAAGCAACAAACAGCAATTAGTGTTTTCGGAAATTTTTAATTACAGTTTAAATAAAAAAAATCCATTTTTATCCATTGGAATCTGTGATATTAGTGTTCTACTTTCGCAATTTCTTTTGAATAGTTCTCTAAAAAGACAATATTTCTTTTTGTTGTTTCGCTATTTATCCCGACTTTTGCCGTCCGAAAAAAAACAAATTATGGCACGAGTATGTCAGGTAACAGGCAAGAGACCAATTACGGGAAATAAAGTTTCTCACTCTAACATAAAAACAAAGCGTAGGTTTTTACCAAACCTTCAAACAAAACGTTTCTTTTTTGTAGAAGAAGACCGTTGGATCATTTTAAAAGTATCCACTGAGGCTATTCGTACAATTAATAAAAACGGTTTGGCTTCTGTAATTAAAGAAATGAGAGCAAGTGGTGCTAAAATCTAACACTTAGTAAATTTTTAATAAAATGGCAAAGAAAGGTAACAGGGTTCAGGTGATCATGGAATGTACCGAGCATAAAAACAGTGGATTGCCCGGCACAAGTCGCTACATCACCAAAAAAAATAAGAAAAACACCCCTGAACGTCTGGAGTTGAAGAAATTCAACCCAATCATGAAAAAAGTAACTGTTCACAAAGAAATTAAATAATGAGCCAATGTGCTGATTAGCTAATGTGCTAATTCGCATTTTTTATTAGCACATCAGCATATTATCAAATTAGCAAATTAAGAAGAAATGGCAAAAGCAGCTAAAACCGCGATTAAGACAAAAGATCAGAAAGCAGCCTCTGAAGCAAAGAACTGGAGCAAAGTAATTAAGGCTGTTCGCAGTCCTAAGACAGGTGCTTATACTTTCAAAGAAGCAATTGTACATAAGGATAAAGTTAAAGACTTTTTGTCCGCCTAATACTTTGTATAATTTTATGTAATAAAATAAAGCTGTTCGCCAATGCGAATGGCTTTTTGTATTTTACTTCATTATTAAGAAAATAAACGAATCATTATGGGCTTTTTCGGAAAATTGTTTGGCTCTAAGGAAAAGGAAAGCCTTGACCAGGGTTTGCAAAAAACCAAAGAAAGTTTTTTAACCAAAATAACAAAAGCCATTGCGGGAAAAAGCACCGTGGACGAGGAAGTGCTTGACAACCTGGAGGAAGCCCTGATTGGTGCCGATGTAGGACTGGATACCACTATTGAGATTATCAAACGCATTGAGGAAAAAGTGGCTCAGGACAAATATGTGAACACATCGGATTTAAACAGGATTTTGCAGGAGCAAATCAGGTCGGTGCTGGTTGATTCGCCGGAAGGGAGCTATAAAAATTTTGCAACTCCTTCGGGCAAAAAACCTTATGTCATCCTGGTAGTGGGCGTGAATGGAGTGGGCAAAACCACCACCATTGGCAAGCTGGCTTACAACTTTACCAAAGCTGGCAAAAGCGTGTTGCTGGGTGCAGCAGACACTTTCAGGGCGGCAGCGGTGGACCAATTGACCATATGGAGCGAACGTACAAATGTACCGATCGTCAAGCAGGCCATGGGCAGCGACCCAAGTGCCGTGGCTTTTGACACCGTGCAAAGCGGCGTGGCACGTGGCAGCGATGTGGTCATCATAGACACGGCAGGAAGGCTGCACAACAAAAGCTACCTGATGGATGAATTGGGTAAAATAAAGAGAGTCATCCAAAAAGTCATACCCGATGGGCCACACGAAGTGCTGCTGGTGCTGGACGGTTCCACAGGTCAGAATGCGCTGGAACAGGCAAAACAGTTCACCGCAGCAACGGATGTGACGGCCATCGCCATTACCAAATTGGACGGCACAGCCAAAGGCGGCGTGGTGCTGGCAATAGCCAACCAGTTTAAAATCCCCGTAAAATTTATTGGGGTCGGCGAAAAAATGGAAGACCTTTTGGTGTTTGATAAAGAGGAATTTGTGGATAGTTTGTTTAAGTTGGAATGATTTCAATTTGAAAATGGGACGATGTGAAAATGTGAAAATTTTCGGTGCGACTACCAATAAACCGATTAACCAATAAACTAATTAACTAATCAACCTTCTTCTTTACGATACTGCACAAAGAACCAATCTATTTCCTCTTACACTAAATAAGGCTGTGGCTGATTTGCGCATTGGCATTCTGACACAAAAAGAACGGTGGCAATTATTGATGGATGCGCCTGTTTTTGTTGACACGGAACCTTATCTGCAACCTTTGTATGAACCCATTGAACCTGGTGAATACCTACTAATAGATGCAGGGGTGCTGCCCACAAAAGAGCTGGTTCAAAAAATTTCAGAACTCAGTGCTGGCGAAGGTTTTAGAGACGAAAATGGTTTGGTGGCTTTCCGCACAAGCATCAGTAATGCCACTGAAATAAAAAAGCTGCAACACTACAATGGCAGCAATTTGCAGGATATTTCTGCCGTGAAAAGATTGTCTTCACCCCAACAAATTTTTTTGTGGAATGATGAAATGATTCGGTTCGATTTTGAGCTTTTAACCCAACACAAAACATCTGAACCATTGCACGAAACGGTGCAGGCAATAAATCCTTCTAACATTTTTTTAGAACTGGGTGCATCCGTTTCTCATTGCATCATCAATGCTTCGGCAGGGCCGGTTTATATTGGTAAGAATGCAACGGTTATGGAAGGCTGCCTCATTCGTGGGCCATTTGCATTGTGCGAGGGAGCGGTTTTGAAAATGGGTGCAAAGGTGTATGGTGCCACTACCATTGGCCCGTTTAGCAACGCCTGTGGCGAAATAAAAAACAGTGTCGTCAGCGGGTATAGCAACAAGGCACACGATGGCTACCTGGGCGACAGCGTGATAGGCGAGTGGTGCAACCTGGGCGCAGGAACCACCAACAGCAATGTAAAAAACACTGGTAGTGAAGTTGGCCTTTACAATTATTCTTCAGGAAGATATGAGGCGGCTGGCAACAAATGTGGTGTCATTATGGGTGACTATAGCCGGACGGCCATCAATACTTCCATCAATACGGGAACGGTTGTGGGCTTGTGTTGCAATGTGTTTGGCCGCGGTTTGACGCCTAAGTTTATCCCCGATTTTTCGTGGGGATTTGATGAATGGAAAACTTACGATTTTGCAAAAGCTATACAAGACATTGGCAACTGGAAACGGATGAAAAACACAGTGATGAATGAAAATGAAATAGCCGTGTTGAAATATTTATTTGAAAAATTTTTTCCCGCAAACGAGATTTAAAGTCTGCAATAAATCCAAATAAATTTCGCCATCAACTTTGGCTCTTTGTTTTCTTTGTTTCTTTGTGTGAAAGAAGAGTAAACTGTAGAAAAAGCCCCTCATTGGTATGCCGTAAAAGGGAGTGACACAACGATGTTGAATAGAGTACAAATGTCCGTCCCACAAAAAATAAAAACAATCAAACTTAAAAAAATGAGAAAACAAATCGCCGCCGCCAACTGGAAAATGAACCTGACCCTACAGGAAGGTGAAACACTTTTAGACACGATCCTGAACAATGAACTGTCGCTTTCGGATGACAGGGCGGCTGTGTTTGCTGCACCGGCTCCATATCTGCAAATGGCTGTAGGAAAGGTTTTGGGCAGAGAACATGTATCCATTGCTGCGCAAAATATGTACTCAAAAAAGGCTGGCGCATTCACCGGAGAAAATTCTGTGACGATGCTCAAAAGTCTGGGTGTTACTTATTGCCTGGTGGGACACAGCGAAAGACGTGAATATTTCAACGAGTCCAACGAATTCCTGGCCGAGAAGGTGAGGCTGTGTTTGGAAGAAGGCGTTACGCCATTGTTTTGCTGCGGCGAGGCACTGCCAGTGCGAGAAGTTGATGCACAAAATGAGTTTGTGGGCAAGCAGTTGCAAGAAAGTCTTTTTGGACTTTCAGAAGAAGAAATTCAAAAGGTTGTGATTGCCTATGAGCCAATATGGGCGATAGGTACAGGCAAGACCGCCAGCAGCGAACAGGCGCAGGAAATGCACCAGTATATCCGAAGCGAAATAGCCAAAAAATATGGCGATGAAGTAGCTGCAAACATTTCTATTCTCTATGGTGGAAGTGTGAAGGCCTCCAACGCAAAAGAAATTTTTGGCAAGCCTGATGTGGATGGTGGATTAGTCGGTGGTGCATCGCTTGTAGTGGATGAGTTTGTTGCCATCATAAGAGCATTGAAATAAATGTTTTCTTGCTTAGGATTTGTAACGAAACAATCTATACAATTACCGGGCTAATTTTATAATTCCATTCACCATGAAATTCATCTCTTGTAATTGCTACTTCCGCCAATA
>JAYTGA010000275.1:0-4405 GCA_043733905.1 Segetibacter sp. | reverse complement strand
GGAAATATAATCATACAGATCCTGATCTGTATGATTACTTAAATACAAAAACAGGTCTTCCAAAGCAAGATAAAAACGAAATAAAAGCGACAAAATCTTTTGGTTTTGAAGAGGTTAGCTTAGATCAGTTTGTCAGCTTTTTCAAACACCCCTTTAAAGAATACTACAATAAAATATTGAGTATTTATTATGAAAATGAAGACGTGCTGCTAAGCGACACAGAAATTTTTAAATTGGATAATCTGCAAAAATGGAGCCTGAAGCAAGATCTTCTCCATTTGAAATATGAAGAGTTAGCTACGCTAAAAAACAGGCTGGTAAAAACAGGTGAACTTCCTCTTAAAAACATGGCAGACATTGCGATTGCAGAAGTGGAAAAAGATGTGAGCAAAGTGCGGGAACTCTACGAAGAATGTGTTGGTGAAGCTGTTGAGGATACGCTGCCAATTGATCTTAATATTGATAACACAAGACTGAAAGGATTATTGAGCAAAGTATTTGAACACAAGTTGGTTTATCTTTCTTATTCCAAACATGAGTATAAGCAAATGCTGGATGCATATATTCATTATCTCGCAGCAAAAGCAAGTGGTTTTGATATTGCTCTTCACTTTATATCGGCCGAACGCCATGCTATTTTTGTTGCAGAAAATATGACACAGGCACATGCACTCGAAAAGCTGGAAGCCTTACTGGCATTGTATAAACAAGGGTTCAACAGACTGATGATATTTCATCCGCTTTTTAAAATAGAACCACATAAAGTAAATGCGTTGGATTCAGAACAATTTCGCAAAATAGTACATGGCCTGTTCAATAACTTTAGCTTCCCATGCGACGATCAGTATTTACTTAATGAATATAAAAATGGCAGTTTTAATAACGATGAGGTTGTCTTGCAATTTAAGAGCAACTGCGAATTGTTAGTAGAGCCGTTGGCAGATTTATTTCCCGGTTATTTTAAATAAACAAAGCCAGAATTTATCATGAAAAAAATCATCCAGCCTGAAAATTTTAATGCTTCACTTGTACCTCTGGAAGGAAGCAACCTTGTAGAAGCAAGTGCAGGAACAGGTAAAACTTACTCAATTGCCATTTTAGCTTTGCGGTTGTTTATAGAGAAGAAAATTCCTGTCAATCAGATACTGATGGTCACGTTTACCAAAGCCGCCGTGGCTGAGTTGGAAGAAAGATTGCGCATGTTTATTCGCACAGCATACAAGGCAAGCCTGGGCGAAATAATCCATGATGATGCGATTGCAAAACTGGTTAGTGATGCCATTGAAAAAGAAAATGAAACAGCCGTTCAGCAACTGTTAAGAACCGCTATTATTTTTCTTGATGAAATTTCAGTGTTGACGATTCACAGCTTTTGCCAGCAAACGCTTACAGGCTTTGCCTTTGAAACAAACCAATTGTTTGGTGCAGAAACCATGCAGGATTCATCTCTTGTTTTAACAGAAGAAACCAACAAATTCTGGCGGGAAAATATCACGACCATTCCCTGGGAAATGTTACATTACCTGGTGGATGTAGGGTTGTCAAGAGAAAGCATTTCATCCATTACCAAAGAGCATATTAATGGCAAAAAATACCTTGGTTTTGATAAAGAAAAAATCGAAGAATTTAGCAATCACAGTTATTACAACATGCTGGCAGCAATGAAAAACTTGCAGCTAAAAGAAGATGAATTTCGAAGTCATTTGTATAGCTATATTGAACACAATAAAGATCAGATCATTGACAGCAGCAAGGGCAATGCTTATGTACTTAAAAATATTTTACCCGACATTGATAACCCGGAAGTATTTTCGAATGCCATCTGGGAAAAAAGAGAACTGGCCAACGTGAAGAAAGTGTTTGAAACCACTCTGCTGCCTCAAATTCAACAATGTGAAAATGCACATGCTGAGCTTAACAACCACCTTCAGAATGTCATTGTGGAAATCAATTGCTTTGCAATTAGCAAAATCAGTGCAGCCATTGAAAACTATAAACAGCGCAATAATCTTTTGTCGTTTGACGACATGATTGTGAATCTTCACAAGGCACTGTTGCACAATAACAGCAGCCACCTGGTAGCAGCATTGAGAGCCAAATACAAAGCTGTATTTATTGATGAATTTCAAGACACGGACAGACTGCAATACGAGATTTTTCAAAAGGCATTTGGTGAAGAGACCATCTTATTTTACATAGGCGATCCAAAACAATCTATATATGCCTGGCGCAAGGCGGACATTTTCACTTATTTCAAAGCCAAAGAACAGGTGAACCGGCAGTACAACATGAATCAAAACTTTCGTTCTTCCATAGCATTCATTGATGCAATGAACCTGTTTTTTCTGCCGGCCGGTTCTTTTGATACATTTCATTTTGAGAAGGCACTAAATGCCATTCAATACATTCCTGTTGAGTCGCCAAAAAAGAATAAAAAAGATGAGCTAAAAAGGGATAATCAGTCCGATGTTCCTATCAGCATTTTACCATTATCCAAAAAAGAAGAAATAGAAAATGCAGTGGCGGCGCAGGTTGCTGAACTATTAAGCGAAAGCTATACCATTGTGAAAGATGGAAAAGAACGTCGTGTATCGGCAGCCGACATCGGCATTTTAGTAAGAACAAACGGCGAGGGTCAAATGATAAAAGATGCACTTGCAGCCAAAGGTATTCCTGCTGTCACCATTAACGATGCAAAGGTGCTGCAATCGCCTGAAGCTGTTTTTATGCTTTACCTTTTACAGGCCATTATGAACCTGACAGCAGGAAATATTAATAAGGCTTTACTGTCCCCTTTTACGGGATATAATGTGGCCGACATTCTGCAATTGGATGATGAGAAAACAATTCAACTCTTTCGAAAATACAAAGCGGTGTGGGACGAAGACGGCATCTATGCTGCTCTCATGCAGTTTATGAGCGATTATAATGTTAGAAATGTTCTGTTAGAAGGAAATTCTGAAAGCGGCGAAAGGATCATTACAAATATGGTTCAGTTGATTGAGTTGGTTCACAAAACACAAAATGATAAACGATTTTCACCGGCTGAATTAATCGGCTGGTTGCAACGTTGTATTGAAGGCATGGAAACACAAGGCGACCAATATGAACAACGTATTGAAAGTGATGAGGAGTCTGTGAAAATAGTGACGATACACAAGAGTAAAGGATTGGAATACAAGATTGTGCTGGCACCCTTTGTTGATTTTTTAAAGGAAAGAAAACAAGCCACATTTTGCAGCTTCCGCCACCCGGAAACAGGCGACTATGTGACGGTGGAAAAAACCCGCATAACACCGCAACAAAAAGAATGGATGGACGAACAGACCGAGCAGGAAAACAGGCGGCTATTGTATGTGGCCATTACACGGGGCATTTACAAATGTTTCATTTTCCAAAACACCTACTACAAAAGCTCAACACTGGCAACGTTTGTGAAGGAAATTGACAGCCAAAAACAAGACCTTATCAACTTTATAGAACCGCCCATTGCTGCCAATTTTTACGCAGAAAAACAGACGTGGCAACCCGCCGTGTCTACAACACCAGTCGTGTTTGAACTGGCACAAAAATACTGGAGCCGCATCAGCTATACCATGCTGGCGGCAAAAGGCGAAGCAACCATGAAGCCCAGAAATGGCAAGAGCACAGCGAAGTATGACCAGTTCATTTTCAACGAACTAACGAAGGGTGCTAAGACCGGGAACATGCTTCACCATTTGTTTGAGAACATCAATTTTGCCAGCGAACAATCGTGGCCTTATCACATTGCACAGGCCATAAAAAAATATGCGCCACGCTATGAAAAGGAGTATGCACCTATGTTGCAGCAATTGTTGCAGCATGTTACACAAGCTACTATTCAGCTTGGCAACCAATCTTTTTCGTTAGCTTCTGTTCCTACAGAGCAAAGGTTGAATGAGTTAGAGTTTGATTTCAATGTTCCTTTGTTTGCGCCTTCTGTCTTGCAATCATTTCGCAACAGCGGCATTCAAATAAATGTCAAACATTTTGAACAGGTGGAGGGTATCATGAATGGGAAAGTGGACATGTTTTTTGAACACAATGGCAGGTATTATATCCTTGACTGGAAAAGTAACTACCTGGGGGATAACCTGCAATATTATGAACCCAACGAGTTAAATAAAGCAATGAACGAAAGCAACTATCACCTGCAATACCTGATATACACCGTTACCGTAAAAAAATACCTGCAAAGTCGCCTGCCATCGTTTGATTATGAGCAGCAATTTGGTGGCGTTATCTACATGTATGTCAGGGGTGTGCGAAGCAGGTCTCAATCGGGTGTATTTGTTACGCGGCCTGGGTTGCAGCAGATTGAGGCATTGGAAAATTTGGTAAGTTTTAAATAAATTTCCTATGCACTTAAGAAAGACATTTTATT
>JAYTGA010000274.1:0-6773 GCA_043733905.1 Segetibacter sp. | reverse complement strand
CGCTTTAAAAAAACAAACCAAGTTTGTGTAATTCCCTCTCTAAAATTTAAAATTACGGAGCGGTAAAAGAAAAAAGGGTAGTTTTCTTGCAGACACTATGTAGTTGTTAGAAATTATTAAGTGTTGTATAAGCCTTCATTTTGTAAGGTAGAAACAACTAAATTCTGATTGTGCTACTAACATACTTCGTTGTATAAGCCTTCATTTTGTAAGGTGGAAACAACCAAAGGGTCTTCCGAAACATTCATGTGCTGTTGTATAAGCCTTCATTTTGTAAGGTGGAAACAACGTTTTTATGGTTTCGCTGCAAGTACCGCATGTTGTATAAGCCTTCATTTTGTAAGGTGGAAACAACCCAGACAAGTTGCAACCGCCTGCTGGAACAGTTGTATAAGCCTTCATTTTGTAAGGTGGAAACAACTGTAAAGTACAATATTATTTTTTTGTTCCAGTTGTATAAGCCTTCATTTTGTAAGGTGGAAACAACTACGGTTTTCGATTTTCTGAATGATTGGTTGTTGTATAAGCCTTCATTTTGTAAGGTGGAAACAACGCTACCGTACATACCCCTCCGAACGCTAAAGTTGTATAAGCCTTCATTTTGCAAGGTGGAAACAACTTAGCTGCTACTTATGATAATAAGTACGCGTTGTATAAGCAAATAAAAAAAGGGTGAAAACACCCTTTTTTTATTCCGAGAAATTTAGTTTACAATTTATTTAAGACTGCTGAAATCATTTACTGTTTCACCATCTTATTTGTCACCAACGTCATTTGAAAAATGTATCGTGGCAAAGTAGATGCCTGATAGTGATTTTGTTTGAAATTTTTTCTCCTTCAATTTTTTAAAATTCAACTGGTTTTAGCTAAAGTGTTCATTATGCGCAATTTAACATCACTGTTTATTTAAAAGGTCTTTCTCTTAGCTAATAAATAAGAATTTTTGGGTAGTTGAGAGAACCTTTTACCTATACAAGACTCGCACATTGCTATACAAATATTTTTTTTTGGTAGTGGGGTAAACATTTTACCTATACAAGACTCGCACATTGCTATATAAGACTCGCACATCGCTATACAAGACTCGCACATCGCTATACAAGACTCGCACATCGCTATACAAATATTTTTTTTAGGTAGTTGGGTAAACATTTTACCTATACAAGTGTCGGACAAATGAATTTGAGAATGGCGCAACAGAAAATGATATTCTCATCCAAGACTAAGGCAGACTTATGCAATGTTTTGAAAGTCACAAAACATGGAAAAAGACAAATAGAATTACAAATGTTTAGACGTGCGACGCCAATGAAGCAAAATCAGGGAACAAAAGTTTGTAACCAAAGAAAAAAAATGTGACTTTTATAAAAAAGTTCCGCAAATATCCCAACAACAGCAAGCGGGCTATTGCTGCCTGCTGTATTGCTTACTACATTTTAAAGTGACAAATAATTTAGAAAATATGATTTTTAGGGAAGCGCACATTGACGACATAAAGCAAATTCAAATTGTTAGAAATTCAGTAAAAGAAAATACTTTATCTGACCCTAATTTAGTAACAGACGAAGATTGCAGAGAATTTATGACTGTGAGAGGAAAAGGTTGGGTTTGCGAAATTGACAATAGAATTGTTGGTTTTGCAATTGCAGACTTGAAAGACAACAATATTTGGGCATTGTTTGTAGACCCGGAATTTGAAAAACAAGGGATTGGACAACGACTTCACAAAATAATGTTAGACTGGTATTTTGCACAGACAAAAAATAAAGTTTGGTTAGGAACTGCATTTAACACAAGAGCGGAAAATTTTTATAGAAAAGCAGGTTGGATAGAAGCTGGCCTGCACGGAACTAAGGAAACTAAATTTGAGATGACTTATGAGATATGGAAACAATTAAATTAAAACGTTTGACCAATTACGAAAGAACAGCAGGAGCAAAAACAAAAGAGTGGCCATGAAATAAATCATGACCACTTCAATTTATAAAATAAATAAAAACACACCTATAGCTTAACAAGTTTCTCCCTGATCAGCCTGCCTTCACACATTAGTTCAATAAAATAAATACCCCTGCTTAATTCATTACCAACATTCAATGAAATCGTATTCATTCCCGCTGTTGTTTCCATGCTTTTGCTTATCACAACACTGCCATTGGGGCTCATGAGGCGATAGGAGCATTTAGCGGTTTTCATTGCCCTGAACTGAATGACTATTTCATCTTTGAATGGATTTGGTTTAATGCTCGTTATCTCAATTGTTTTGCTGCTGTTAACGCTTGCTTTATTGCTATGCCCATTGCGTGCAATAGTTGAGTCGTGCCTTATGGTGTCATGTTTAATAGTGTCAATGCACACATTGCCAACAGTCATAGTTGTAGATGCACTACAGTTGTTAGAATCGGTCGCAGTAATGGTATAGCTGCCGGCACACAAACCTGTCATGGTACTGGAAGGGCTGTAGGTGTATGGAGCAGTTCCGCCAAATGCGGTTACTGAAATGCTGCCACGACAGGCATTGCACGAATCGTTTGTAACAGTTCCTGATAAGAAAATACTACTTGGTGAGGCATTGACCTGCACGGTTTGTGTGGCAGAGCAACCGGCAGAATCGCTTACGGTCACAGTATAACTTCCTGCACACACATTGCTCACTGACTGGGCAGGGCTATATGTATAAGGCGGAGTGCCACCGGAAGCAGTTATGCTATACGATCCGTTGCACAAACCACACGTCGCACCTGATGATGTAGCTGAAATTGCCAGGCTGCTGCTGCCTGATATAATTGTTTTAGTCACTGATTTGGTACAACCTTTTGTATCGGTAACTGTAATGGTGTAAGTGCCGGAACACAATCCCGCCATTGATTGCGAAGGTGTATAAAAGTATGGTGGGGTGCCGCCGGTTGCAGTTGCTGTCATGCTGCCATTGCACATGCCACATGTTGCATTGGTTGCTGTGGCTGAGATGGCTAAAGTGCTGGCCGCATTGGTAATGGTGGCCATTATGGTTTTTGTGCAGCCATTGGAGTCTGTTACCATTATGCTGTATGTGCCCCCACACAGGTTATATAAACTTTGCGCAGGAAAATAAGTATAGGGCGGAGTGCCACCGGTTGCAGTTGCGGTCACAGAACCATTGCACGATGAACCGCAGGTGGTGTTGTTTGTCCTGGAAACAGTAAGACCGAGCGCCGAGGATGGTTGGGTAAATACGACGGTGTAGAAAGCCGAGCAGCCTTTTGCATCTGTCACTTTTACAACCCTTGTGCCTGCGCAAAGGTGGCTTTGCGACTGGGCCGGGGTAAAGGTGTAAGGGGGAGTGCCGCCGGTAGCAGAAGCATAATAGCTGCCGGTGCATACGCCATAACAAGTAAGGTTGGTGTGGGTTACATTCAGGCTAAGTGAATCGGGTTGTGTAATCAAAATAGAATCGCTGACCGTGCAGCCGTTTTTGTCTTTGACTGATACATATTGCCATCCTGCGCACAAACCTGTTTTTGCAGCAGCCGGAGTGAAAGTATATGGTGGAGTTCCGCCGGAAGCTGTCAGCTTAAATGTGCCATCGCATTTGCTGTGGCAGCTTGCATTGGTGGAGGTTTTCTGCAATTGCAAAGCTGTAGGTTGAGTAATAGTATCTGTGATTACAATGCTGCAACCCATTGCATCTTCCACAATGGTGCTATAAATGCCTGCACACAAAGAGTCACGTGGATTGGTAATTTCCTGAGGGAATGGACATGGGCAATAGTCGTAGTACTTATATGGAGCACGTCCGCCGCTTGGGGTGATGGTGATTTTACCATCGCACTTTCCGTAGCACGACACATTTTTGCGAACACTTCTTGCAGCCAAATTATTTCCGATAATGCCTTTTGTGCCTAAACTTTTATCAAGAGGGTCAACCACTTTGGTGAGTTTATGCGCAGAATATCTTGCATCGCCGTCGTAGTCAACAACTATATCATAACCGGCATCAACCACTCCGTTTTTAGCATAAGCTGCCCAAATTTGGGTAGTTGGGATTCTGCCATTGGCATCGCTGGAAACGGTTATATTGGCTACACGCCTGCCGTCTGTTGGAATAGAATCTCCATCTGCCCAAGTTTTTGCCTTAATGACAGAAATAGAAAACATCCTGGTTTTAGGATAACCCACTCCTTTTATGTAAACGGGGCTACCTATGCAAAAGGTGTCTTTATTTACACCTTTGTCATCGCAGGAATAAATGAATTCATCAAAGTTGTTAATGAAAATTGTGTCTTTCTTTTGTGTTGTGTCTTCAGCCGTGCCGTTGCCGGTGGCTACCACGTTGATTACATATTTGCCATCTGGGGTGTAAGCATTTTTATTGCTATCGGCTATATTGCCGGCTACAGTTGTCAAAGCATTCCAGGCAGATGTATCCCTTGCTTTTGTATTCCAATAATAAGCTGCATCTCTTGATTCCAGGCTGTCATTTACCCGGTCAATATGGGTTAGTATATGATAATATATTCCCGAGTTTGTTTCAGTAGAACTTACATTCCGTGGCACCGACCTAACCGCTACAATTGGATTGTTGTAACTGGCATAGATAGTGTGTAAAAGATTTAAACTTAAAAATTTCGTGAGTAAATTCCTTGGTTTCACAGGTTCGGCACCAAGAAATTTTCCTTGAAAACAAATGGGTATCTGATTGGGAACTCTGGCAACATTACCGGGCTTAATCTCTTGTGCCCCCCATTTTATTTTTTTAATACCAATATCATATACAGTTTCGCCTCTTCTGGTCATTCGGTCATACATTTTATTGTAAATATTTATGCTTCCCTGAATGACCGTATTCTTATTATATAGTTTAGTAGCCATTTTTACATTTGCTGTATTATAGTAAATTGGCGTGTCCACCACAGGACGAAAAGCTTTTCTAACCGAATCTATTAAATCAATTGTGTTGCCTCCCAACTCATAAGGAGCTACTACATCAGTCCTTTTTGTAGCAAACCAAACTTCATTTGCTTTTTTTACCTTCCATCCAAAATGAAGATGGGTTCTTATGCCCGGATTTCTTGCAATTGTACCTAAAGCATCGCCAGCTTGAACAGCGTCTCCAATATCCCAAAGTGGTGTCCTTCTTCCCGGCCTTGCATTTCTGGGATTTGTAAGACCGGGAATCATATGCATGTAAAATAGCCCCTGATTCAGGTCTGCACCTCTACTTACAAGTATGTTGTTGTAATATGGGTCTCCGCCAATGTCTCCACCAATGACTGTACCGGCTTCACTTGCCATAACTACTGCTCCGGAATCGGCTAAAATATCCACGCCTTCATGAAAATGATAAGTGTTAAAATTGCCTCTGCCATCAATGTTCGCATCATAGTTTCCATAAGTGGCAAAAACTGTATGGATTTGATCTACAGGTAGTAACGGCCACGGTAACTGCGCTTTAGCAAAACTTACCAGAAATGAAAAGCAAATAATAATAAAAAGAATTTTTTTGAAAATTACTTGATCCCGAAATAATTTCCTGGTTGTGTAGTGTTGGGTCATGGGGGTTGATTTTATTTTTAAACAATAAAGAAATGTATAGGAATAGATGAATGACTGAAAAAAAGCAGTCATTTAATCAAAAAAATAGGTAAGTAGTAATTAGACCCTAAGGTAAGTAACAAAAAATGCAACTCAAAATTTTTTTCAAAATAAAAAAGAGATAGGCTAAAAAAGGTGATCAAATAAGTAAACGCTTAAACAAATACACAGACAAGAGCAATGCCTGGACTAAGTAGAAAATCAGGATGGCTTTGATTTGCATAGGCGTTGTTGCATGAATATCCAATAATCCTTTGCAAAGCAAAAAATCCATTTTTTATCTATAAAAAAATCCTGTTCATCCCTTAAATCCGTCAAATCCGTGTTCCAAAATATCTTTCAAATTGATTCATAAAACAACGCCATTTGCATATAAAAGTTCAACACTTTTTTTGCAGAAAAGGCAAATCTTGTTCTTGCTTTTATCCAGTCAATAAAACAGTTTCCGACATGCTCACAAACAGCACCAACTCCGCCATGGTAGAGGTTTTTGTTTTTTTGTGAATGCTGCGCAAATGGGTGTCAACAGTGTGTATGGACATGTTTAGCTGGTGGGGCATTTTTTTACGCAAAGTCGCTTTGGCAACAAGTCGTAAAATCTCATGTTCTCTGTGGGTGAATTGAGTGATGGCATTTTGTTGAATTGACATAGAATTGGTTTGTGTTTTGGTAAATACAGCAGTGACACCTGTTAAAACAAACAGGTCAATCAATCATTAGGATATTGTCAGAAATAAAAACAACAGGGGGGTTGATCAGAACAATTATTGCTATTCAAATAGCAGATACCAGGGCAAACGCATTAAAATCAAAACCGTAATAATTTGAATGTTTTAGTCCGCCCTGGCGGACGGCATTATTATAGAAAAGCGGTTAATAAATTCATTTTTTAAAGCCCCGAAGGGGTGACATTAGAGTCAAATGCCACCCCTTCGGGGCTTTAAAATCGACAACCTAATCTATTTCTAAAGTAATGACACCCTTTCAAGGGCTAAGGCGTTTTTAATGCGTTTGCCCTGTAGGAGATACAAGATTAATTAAAATAATTTAAATTACTTACAGTTGGGTGCATCCCAGTTCGTGTTATCAATAATTGCTATATTTGGTAAACCAATACCCATTACTATGACAAAGCAAGAATTTTAGAAGCAGCCTCTTTACGTTATGAAGAATTGCGGGAACTAAACAAATTGGACAAC
>JAYTGA010000273.1:0-9912 GCA_043733905.1 Segetibacter sp. | reverse complement strand
AATAAAGAAGCCGTCATCAACTGGCAGTTTAATACCGAAAAAGCAAGAACAAAACTGAAAAGACTTTATCCGACAATTTTAACTTGACGTGACACTAGTATTGAAGATGATAACTTTTCATTTCGTCCTGAAAAGGCTGCTATCAAGCAAAAAGGAAACAACATCACTTTGATAGGCTATTATTTTGAAAAAGATCCCGGAATGTTTGCCAAGCCTAAAGGAATTGCCTTATTCACTTTTGACAACAACGGAAAAATTCTTGATAAGAAATATAATTCACTTGACGATATTTCTAGGTTTATTCCAATTAACGGCAAAGGTAAATTTGATGAGTTGGGTTATTTGAAGCCACATAATATGCTTAGGACTAATAGCGGAAAATTGCTTGTTATTTCAGAAGGCTTAGATAAGCGGACTGTAACTGACATGGTTATTATGGAGTTTGATGATCAGAATAAAATTTCCAATTCTACTATTTTTCCTAAAGAGCATCATAATATTATTAATCGGTCAGAGATCATTAAAAGTGAGGAAAGTGGCGAGTTATATAAAGTATTTAATTATGATTATGAGTTCACTTCTGGTGAAAGTGACAATTCAACATTCTTTGTAGTTTATAGAGACTATAAAGAGAAGAAAAAGAAGAGTTATCATACAGTATAATTACATACAGCAACGACAAATTTTCAACAGACAAACTAACAATTGATTCAAAAGCCGATATTATTAAGGTTTTTCCTGCCAAGCCGGGTTCAATAATGATTCTTGAATACTTTAAGAAAGAGAAAAAACTTGACATGAGATTGGAAAAACTGGGATAGCATTTGCTTTACAATAATTTTTTAACCGTTGAGTTTTTTATATTAAGTCCATTCTCCACATTCTCAATCAACACCAATCCTGGCTTTTTCCCTTGTTGCAAACTGCCAACTGTATCCTCAATTTGCAATGCTTTTGCCCCATTTTGCGTAGCCCAGCGCAGCATTTCTTCCAAACCAATAGAAGGGAAATGATGCTGAATGGTTTTCATTTCATCTAAAACAGAAAGGCTGTGATTGCTGGCAAGACTGTCGGTTCCAATAACAATGTTGCAATCATTTTTGCGAAGCAAATCCAAAGGTGGAAGGGCATTTTCTATGTACAGGTTGGCATTGGCGCAAAGGCAAAACCAAACGGTGGCCGCATCTCTTGTTTGTTTTGCAAAATCAATATCGGACTGCTTTGTAAATGTGTTGTGTACTAAAATAACCTGCGCTGCTTTCTCAAGTTTGTGAAAATAAGTCTGCAAACTGCTTTTGCCACTTGGTCGAAAGAAAGAGGTATCCATTTTCATCAGTTCATACATCCTAACAAAGTCGCCTGTGTTTTGCAAAAACAGTTCATCTTCAAATGCGGTTTCCTGGTTGTGAATGCTCACGGTTTTGCCTGCATAGTAAGGCTGAATGAGCTGCCACAAATTTTCCGAAACAGAATAAGGTGCATGAGGGACAATGGAAGTGGGTGAAAATTCATTGAAAAAATCGAAAGCATTTTTGCTTCTTTCAAACCTGCTATTGGCAACATCGGGCAGCCAGCCACTACTCTCCACAAAGTTATAGTAGCGCAGGTTTTGCTGTTCTTTCTGGTCAAGGGTTTGCAGATTGTTGCAAATATCGCCTACTGCCACCATGCCATTGCTGATCATTTCCTGTTCTGCTTTTTCAACGGAGTCCACCACTTCTTCTTCAGGAAAATGGCGTTGGGTCACAACTGAAAATACAAAGTCAACCAGTCCTGTTTTTTCAGGTATCAAACCTTTCATGTGGCTCAGTTCCAGGTGGCAGTGGCAGTTGACAAAACCGGGAGAAATAATGCCGCAAAACTGTTGAACATCATCGCCTGCATCTGCATGGTTTGTGATGGTGTCAATAGTGCCATCGGCGGTGCAAATGATGACTGTATTTTCGGGTAAAAAATGATTGCCATCAAACACATGGTCTGCTGAATATTTTTTCCATTTCATGATTGTGTCAAAAGTAAGTGAATGTGAATGTTTTTATTTTTTGAAGGGAGTTATAAACCAATTGTCCAGCTAAAAATCATTTGAGATAACATTGCACAAAAGTTTTCTTTTGTTAACTATTTCCTGTAATTACTAAAAATGCTGCTCATGCTTAATTAAAATTTTGTGAATTAGACTTTCACAGAAAATATATCAGGCTAATTTTCCGTTAGAAAAAAGCAAGACGCAAAAAAATAATGATTCGCCGACTTATCCTCCCTATGATTCTATTAGCAATATTGCTTACAAACACATCATTTCACGATGAGGTTTATAGCAAAACAGCCTACTATGTCATCATTGACAAAAGTGATTATGAACTGAAGGTGTTTGATAGCGAAGGCTGGCTGATAACTTACCCCATTGTATTTGGCAGCGATGACCAGGGCGACAAGCTGGTGCAGGGGGACCGTAAAACACCTGAAGGAACATTTACCATTGTGAGTAAGCGCATTCACAACAAATGGTGTCGTTACATGGGACTTGATTATCCCACGCAATCTGATATTGATAAGTTTAACCAGCGCAAGCAGCAGGGCATTGTACCACCTAATGGAGCAATTGGGGCAGGCATTGGCATTCACGGGATTTGGCCGCATGAAGACTATGCCATTGACCAATATCAAAACTGGACAATGGGCTGCATCAGCCTCAAAAACGAACATGTAAAGCAACTGTACAACCTGCTGCCCGTGGGAACAAGGATTACAATTCAGGAGTAGTCAAAAACGAGAATGTTGTTAAAAAAGAACAAATGACTTCTCCATCATTTTATTCTTTGCCGGAAAGGGAAAAAATAAGCTTCTTTTCAAAGCCAGCTTTTATTTCTCGTTCAAAAAACCACTCACAGTTTTTAACCATTTTTCCGGTTCACTTTTTAGCAAATCTTCATGGCCGCTGTGTTCATAAATCACCAGTTTTTTGCTTGCAGATGCAAGGTTGGTAAAAATGGCGTTTGTTTCTGATTCAGTTACCCTTGGGTCTATGCGACCCCACTGCAGAAGAACGGGTGTATGCACCTGTCGTGCATAGACAAAAGGCTTGTGATTAAATGCCCAAAAGCCATGCTCAAGACCGCCCCAGAATGTGAGGAGCGTACCCATAGGCTGCTGAGGCAGTTGCATAATGCGAAGCCTTCCGTTCACCGCATCTGTGAGTGAGCCAAAGGGCATTTGCAAAATGATTTTTTCGGGCTGAATGTCTTTGTTATCCGCCATTGCTTTCAGTATGGTAGCAGCACCCAGCGACACACCCCAGAGAACGATTTTATTGCCAAAATTTTTCTTTACGTCTTCATACACAGCCTTCACATCCTTAGCTTCGTCATAGCCTATTGTACACACGTTTCCATCACTTTCGCCATGTGCCCTAAAGTCTGTCATGAACACGCAATAGCCCATTTTTTCAAACACTTCAGCCTCTCTTGAAAGGTCGCCCCGGTTGCCACCGTGTCCGTGAAAAAGTATGATGGCTTTCGGTTCCGTGTCTGCCCGTTTGTTGCAAATCTGCCATCCCCTAAGAGTAAGTCCATCCTCTGTTTTCACTTCATATTTTTCAAGAGCTGAGGTGGCCGGAGAATCGCTGATTGGTTTTTTGGAATAATGAATACCAAATAAAATGGCCGATGTTTTTTGCCAGTCGGTCATTTTATCAATCGGTGTATTGACCACCTGCGACGGCTCATAAAAATGAGTGAACTTATAGGCATGAAACGCTGCCATCATATTCAGCAAAGCAAATAAAAAGAGCAGTAACCAACCAATGCCTTTCAGGATTTTTTTCATGGGTTTGCGGGTGTTTTTTTTATTGGGAAATACGTACTAATGATAATCAAGGGTTAAAACTCCGGAGGAGTTGAATATTTGTAGATGAATACGCATCCCTTATGATTTTACGACTCCATTAGGAGTTGAACACTAACAGATTTCATGTTCAACTCCTAACGGAGTTGTAAAAACCTCTGGAACAATTGTTTCTACAAATATTTGACTCTAAAAGAAGTCATTTAAAACATGTTTTTAATCCTTGATTAACAATGCCTTCATCTATTGTTCCCCCCACCTCAAATCCCCTCCGCTCCAAAATAACTGTGCAGCACCTTCGGCAACCTGATACCATCTGCCGTTTGATTATTTTCAAGCAGTGCTGCTACAATGCGGGGCAGTGCAAGTGAACTGCCGTTGAGGGTGTGAACAAGCTGGGTTTTGCCGCTGCCATCTTTAAACCTGCACTTGAGGCGGTTGGCCTGAAAGTTTTCAAAATTGCTGACGCTGCTCACTTCCAGCCAACGGGTTTGGGCAGCACTATACACCTCAAAGTCATAGGTGAGGGCACTGGTAAAACTCATGTCGCCACCGCAAAGGCGTAGTATGCGATAGGGCAGTTCCAGCGATTGCAGAAGCCGCTCCACATGAGCAACCATTTCATTCAGGGTATCGTAACTTTTTTCAGGGTGGGAGAGTTGAATGATTTCCACTTTTTCAAACTGGTGCAGGCGGTTGAGACCACGCACATCTTTGCCATAGCTGCCCGCCTCTCTGCGGAAGCAGGGTGAGTAAGCGGTCATTTTTATTGGCAGTTCATCTTCTTTCAAAATGGTATCGCGATATACATTTGTTACAGGCACTTCGCTGGTGGGTATCAGGTAGAGGTTGTCGGCGGTGGCGTGGTACATCTGCCCCTCTTTGTCTGGCAGCGAGCCTGTGCCATAAGCACTTTCTTCATTGACCATAAAAGGCGGCAAATATTCCATGTAGCCCGCAGCAGTGTTGAAGTCTAAAAAATACTGAATAAGCGAACGTTGCAGTTTGGCACCTTTGCCCGTGTAAACCGGGAAACCGCTTCCGGTGATTTTGGTGCCGAGTTCAAAATCAATGAGTTTATACCTTGTCGTCAGTTCCCAATGGGGCTGTGCATGACTGCCCAGGTCAGGAATAATTCCGCCTTCTTTTATGACTTCATTTTCTTCTGGGGTTTTGCCTTTAGGCACCAAGGCCGATGGCAGGTTGGGCAACAAGACAAGCTTTGCGTTCAGCTCATTTTCTGTAGCTGCAATTTGTTCTTTCAACGGGTCAATGTTCGCTTTCAGCAAGGCGACTTCGGCCTTCAATTTTTCCACCTCTTCGTGCTGACCGCTTTTCACCAGTCCACCGATTTGTTTGGATGCCGCATTCACTTTTGCCTGCGTATTATCAAATTCAGATTGCAATCTTTTTCGTTCATCGTCCAGGGCAATCACTTCGTCCACCAGGTTGGTTTGGGCAAAGTTTTTAATGGCAAGACGTTCCAATACTGTTTCCTTATTTTGGCGGATGTAAGCGACTTGAAGCATAAGTTTTGTAAAATATTTTCGGGCAAAGATAGCGGATGATGTGTTTGGGATAGATGGGGTGAATGGTTTGGAAAAGTTTAATTGGTAAAATATAGTTGAGGGTTTAAATCGGCTCAATATTGCTGAAACGCCTTTTGATGCGCCGCTTTAATGTCTTTCGCAAGGGAAGCAGGTTTTATCACCTTCACATTATCTCCATAAGAAAGCAGTTCCATAATGAAGTCGTGGGTGATGAAAAGTCGGAGTTTTATCCGTAGTTCATCCTGGTTGTCAGCCAGTATTTGCTGGGTGGCGTGGAGTTGAAGTGATTTAATATACTTGCCCTGGAAAGGGTCAAACGACAAAATGATTTCTTGCGGAGTTGCGGCGTCGGGGCAGATAATGCCAAAACAATAGCGAAAGTTTTCTATAAACTGCCCTGCATTTGTGTGGGTAAATTTCGTGGTCTTTATATCAAGATTTGTGAGACGGTCAAGTGCAAAAGTTTTGATTGTAGCGTCTTTCAGGTCTTTGGTGATGATGTACCAACGGTTTCTAAATTCTTTAAGCAGGTATGGTTCGGCAGTCCGTGCAACAGGGGTTTCTTCCCAAAATTTTTGATAGTCAAAATGAATAACCAGTTTGTTTTTGATGGCATGGAGCAGGCCGAAAAGGTTGTCGGTGTTTTGAGGTTTTTGCTTGTCCACAAACACAAACGGGGCAATGTCCTGCGCCATGTTGAGTG
Organism: Segetibacter sp.; assembly: GCA_043733905.1. Taxonomy (GTDB): domain Bacteria; phylum Bacteroidota; class Bacteroidia; order Chitinophagales; family Chitinophagaceae; genus Segetibacter. The sequence continues at coordinate 3,816 of JAYTGA010000273.1, read as the reverse complement.
CCTTGAAAATGTCGTATGACTCCATTAATATCTCAAGGCCTGCATAGTCCATTTCGGCGTTGGCAATGTGGTAGCCCTTTTCCCGTTTGGAATATTCGATGTCGATGCCAAAAAGCTTTTTTATTTCCCTGAAATCCCGCTGCAATGTTCGTTTGCTGATGCCAATATTGAGCGAATCATCATCTTCCTGCAAATGATTAATGCGGTCTTGCAAATGCTGCTCTAATTGGCTGAAACTGCTGTATGGCCTGACTTTCAGCTTTTTGATGATGGTGAGATAACGGGAGAAGTAGCCGAGTTTGGACATAGAGCGAAATATTTATTTAAACCAATTTGTTTTGAACTCTTCATTGGTTTTTAATTCAGAATCTAATTTTTCAATCATTTCCCGGACCTCCTCTTTGATATTGTCTTTTGAGTTAGTAAGATAATCTTCGAAATCACAACTGTTCCAATAATCATAATGCTTCACCCATAACCAATCTTTAGAAAACTCTTCAATAGTTTTTCCCCCTAAAATTTCTTCAAGAAAAAATGTTAATGACTTGTTTTTAGTTAAAGAATCCTTTGTATCGCAAACATCAATCCCTAAAAGCATATTCTCATAATCATTAGACCAATAAAAATAAATGCAGTATTTCCAACCTTTTCTAAAAAACCAAAAACCTGTATCCTCTGTGCCGAATTGTTTGTTATAACCTTTATTTATTTCAATCTCTACACCTAATTCTTCAGCAATTTTTTTAAGATGAGTTTTTAATTCTTCCATAATAGTAATTTTAATTTCAGGCCATATATCGGCAGTATATTTAGCCGCTTGTATTTTTTCAGGGCTGATAATAATTTCTCTAATAGTCTCATTGATTTGTTGATGTGACATAGTTTGATTTGTTAAGTTTTTAATAGTGAAAATGTATTGGGAAAGTGTTTCTTTTAAATGTGGGTGATTATTTGCTGCTGCTTTTGAAAGTTCAAGCCATTGCAAAATATCTTTCTGGTAGGATTTAGTAACATAATCCTTACTAACACCAAGATTGACATCTTCGTAAATCAGACTTTCTTTTGAAGGCTCTCTACCGTAAAGTGTCAAATAAACTAAATCACAATTTCTGTAGCAATACTTATATCTCGCTAACTGTCCGTCCTGGTCTATAGCGTGAATTTTATTTTCAATAACAATAACTTGTTTATTTTTAAACTTAATCACTATATCAATTCTCCCTTCATTTACCCATTCTTCTAACTTTACTTCACCTGAATTCAGTATTGCTTCATCCAAATTAATATTTAGCTTAAAGGTTTCTATGAATAACTTCAAAAAAATACTTTTTTGGCCGTGACTGCCCCCAGGATTAAGCAATTCACCTATGAGCCTTGAATGCGTTTTTACCTCATCGCTTTCCATTCTCATAATTCTGAAAATATTGAAATTCTCTCCAGTTATTTCCGCAATGTTTTCATACTTCTTATTAATAGCTGCGACCTGATAAAGCAGGTTTTCAATGTTTTGCTCCATTATTTTTTTGTTTTTGTAAATGTAATGTGTTGTTTGTATCGCCTAAAAGAATATCAATTTTAACTAAGAAATTTTTTACTGTAGATGCCTGTGTTAGAAATTTATGATTGCACCGCTGCCGCAGTTGCCCTATTTACAAATCCAATCACTTCCCTTTTCTTTTGCGCAAAATCCCTTTCCTGTTGGTTATAAATATCAGCAAGATTAGTAGGTTGTTTTATAATGCTGGTGAAACCAAGTTTGTTCGAAAGTGCCTGGGCCTTGTGGGTTTCAAGGGCTTTGAACTCATATTGAGCTATTAGACGGCCACGGCGCAGCAGGGCATTGTCTATCCGGGAAATGTCGGTGTTGAACGAGCAAATGATTTGGATATTGAGGCAGTCGGACAGCAGCCCATCGGCCAGGTTCAGCAGTGTGGACACAGACGAGCGGCCACCGTGTTGCCGATCCATAATAATGGTTTCGGCATCTTCTATTACCAGAACGGTGTTAGGCCGCTCTACCAGCAGTGTCATAAAAGCCGGGTTGGTAATCACTTCGGCAATATTGGGCGGCAGGAATATAACCCGCTTTCGAAGTGATGCCGCCAGGTAGCGGATGTAAGAAGTTTTGCCAGTGCCAGGTTTGCCGTGCAACAATACCAATCCTTTGTCATTCTGCCTGCACAATCTTTTGTAAATGATGGAATGTATTTGAGCAAAGTCGTCATTGTAATTATCGCTTATTTTTAGCTTCGGCTTTTTCACTTCGACCGTCTCTGTATCCAGTTCGCCATGCTTCTGCACCAACAAAGAAATAACTGGCTTTTGGCGTTTCTTTTTCTTTTTGAATTGTTGCAGACCAACTCTTATTTCTTCAACCAAAGGTGCAGCTTCCGAGGTAGCTAAAATTCTGATGGTTGAGTTGAACATGTCAAAGACAATAACAACCTGGGAATGCAGCACAAAGTAGGTGTCATCAAAGTCCGTACGGCCTATGTAACTATAATAAAGCTGGGAAAAATAATAGGCCTGTGTTTCTTTTTCATAGGTTTTCCTGAACCATGCATTGGCTTCATGACAATTGATTTGTCTTTCCTCAAGAAGATTTGGGATGGCTTTGAAAAATCTGGAAAACAAATAGAACTCATTAATGTAGCCGCCTTTAATATCTCTGAACAGGAGATCAGATATTTTCCCTCTAAAATCTTCGGATAAAAACTCTTTAACGGATAAGTCGTTTATAAGCTTTGGCTTCATGGCTTTTTATTTTGTGAAAGCCAAAAGTAGCGGCGGAGAATGCCAAACTGTGTCGCAGTAAGAACGTATTCTGTTTTATAATTTGCTATGTGGTGCAGTGTCTGCTTTTTAATAGCTTTCTTCTTTCTCCTTAGATGGCTGTTGCTTTTCAACAGGTTTTTTAGAAGGTTTTGCTGGTGCAGGGGGTGTTTTGATCTTTGACTGTTCTTTCAGCCGTTGCCGCGTTTGTTCGCTTTGCTGCATCAGTTTTGTTTCATCGTTTTTACCATTGGCATCTTTCAGCGGCATGGGCATGGGGGCCTGGCCATCTTCCAGCTTTTGGTTGAATATTTTATCTACCAACACCCATTTTCCATTCATCCATTTAAAGCCCTGGTAGTCGCCATCGGGCACAAAGCTGCTGGCCTTTTCAGACTTGCCATCTTCAGGTATCAGGTGGTCATATACAATCATGTCAAGGTCTTTGTCGTAGTTCATTCTGGCATGTCCATCTTTCTTAAATTCAAGACAAAACCTTGCCTGTTTACCGCCGCCGCCAGCTTTGATCTGCCCGGTGGGTATGGAGAAAAACGGACCTCCAAACCGGGGATTGCCCAGCGTGTCAAAATATAGCACCTCCGCCCACTTCTTAGTGCTGAGTGCGTTGTTGTCGTCAAAGCCAAGAAGTGTGTAGAAATTTTTGCCGTTAAAGCTATTGCGCAGCACGCTGTAATAGATGCAGCCAATCCAGTTTTTTCCGGTGCGGATAGAATCTTGCGGCTCGGTTGTAAAATCGCTCATATCCAGAAGGGGAAAGAGTTTCAGCGATCCATCTGCTGTGCGCATCTGGATGGCGCCACGTTGGCGACAATAAGAAGAATCGCGGGTGAACTGCCATGAAAAAATGCGAAACGAACTGTCTGGTGCATAAAGGTGAGAGACCGTTTGCAGCGAGTCAAAAGGATAGTCGAAAGAGTAGGGAATTTTGAGTGTGCGAACCAGTGTTTTAATAAAACTGCTGTCTGCCATAAACCGCATAGCAGCATATTTTTCATAGACCAGTTTGTTGCAAAGCACCTTCAG
>JAYTGA010000272.1:0-4568 GCA_043733905.1 Segetibacter sp. | reverse complement strand
AGCCAACATTATTCTAACAAACCGCCGTATGCCGAACGGCACGTACGGTGGTGTGAGAGGACAGGTAGCGAACTAATCGCTACCTTCCTACTCGATTAAGAAAAATATTTTTGCAAAACTTTGCTTACTTGCTATTAAGTTAAAGACACAGATGCCCAAAGGATGTTTTTCCTCTCATGAAATGTCATTAATTTTTTGTAAGAGAAAACCACTTCCATATTCCCAGCAATCCTCCACCACTTCCAATTGAATCAAAAAGAATGTCAACCACATCGAACGACCGGCCTTTTACAAAATATTTTTGAACAAATTCCATTGCAACACCATACAGAATGGCATAAACTGCAATCCTGATTGACATTGATTTCCAAGATTGTAGTTGTGTGTTTGATTTTGAAAAAGGCCAGGAAAATAAAAATGTAAGAAGGAAAAACATTCCAAAGTGGACATATTTATCAAAGAATGGAATATCGAACAAGCCGCCATCGGGCAGATCGTCACCAGGCATTGCCAGCAAAATAAAGGAAGTAATAAACCATAGAATGGCGGGCAGAAAAAATTTTAAACGGACAGAATTGGTTTGGTGCATAGGAGAAATGAAATGATATTGAGCAGGTTATTTTAAATGCAACAGTTCAGTTTTCATGAAGAATTTCACCGTCATTTTCACAATTTTTCATACAAAGTCCTCAGTTTCTGTCTGGTCATTATCTTTTCCCAATCTTTTCCCAATGCATTTTCCCAAAGGGGCTTCATGCCCAGGCTCACATCCATCATTTTTTCAAAGTCTTCATCAGGCAATCCATTGCAAATGCCTTGGGGAATTTCCACACCATTTTTTCCCACCATTTTTTTGAATTCTTCTGTTCCCTTCGGGTAATATTCCTGCAGATGGTTCATGACAATGCAGTTGCCCACGCCATGTTTGGTACCCAGCAAAAAGCTGAGGCCATAACTGACCGCATGTGCCACACCCACCTGACTATAAGCTATGCTCATGCCGCCTGCATAGCTGGCCATCATTAATTTGTCATCGCTTTCGGCATCCCAGTTGTCTTTTTTAAGAAATATTTCGCGACAGAGTTCCAGGGCCTTTTCGCCATAGCTTTTACTAAACTCATTCAAATAAGTTCCCTCCAGGCTTTCTATGCAGTGGATGTAGCAATCCATTCCTGTATAAAACCGCTGGTTCACGGGGGCATTGGCTATCAATTCGGGGTCAAGGACAATTTGGTTAAAGGGTGTGAAATCGCTGTTCATGCCCAATTTGCGGGTAGGGCCTGTGAGTACGGTTGTGCGGCTCACTTCTGCACCGGTGCCGCTGAGGGTGGGAATGCCAGCTTTGTAAACGCCGGCCTGTTTTACCAAATCCCAACCCTGGTAGTCCGCACTGCTTCCGGAGTTGGTCATCATGAGGCTGACGGCTTTAGCCATGTCCATGGTGGAGCCGCCGCCAATGCCAATGATACCGCTGACCATGCCAAATGTTTCCTTCAGTTCGTTGGCAACTTCATCCACATATTTGGTCTTTGGTTCGTGGGTCACGTTTACAAAAATGATTTTGTCACGCCCCTCCGCAGGGATTCTTTCGAGCAGGTGTTTACTTGCAGGCGTTTCATTTTCAAAGAAATGGTCAACCAGGAAAATCATTGGCTGCCCATCTTTGCGGTGCGGTGCCAATATTTCAGCCAGTTGGTTAAAACTGCCCCGTCCATACACCACATAATCCACCATCTTAAAGTTGCGAAACTTGCTCATGTTTCATACATTTTTTGAGCTGCGAAATTACAATATTGTGGATACAGGCTTGGTTGTGTTTATTTGTTCACTTTCTATTTTTTCGGCATCAACATCCACACATTTACTGTCAATAGAAAAATATCTGTAAAAACATGGCATTCGGGTGGAAAACAGCTTATGAAAAACGCATAGCCAAAGATAATCTTGGCAACTGGGAAATATTTGCCATTGCAGGAAAGGCATGTGAGCAGTTGGAATGGGAGTACCTTGTTGTGGACGAACATTCATTCACGGCCACAACCCCTGTTCACTGGACACTGAGCGAAGAAATCATTACCGTGAAACCCGAAGGTGATGAGATTGTTTTCAAAAGCCAGGGCGAAAGCCTGGAACTGTATGAGGCCGGGCGAAACCAGAAAAACATAGAAGAACATTTGCTGCCGCTTTTCATTTCCCTGCGGGGAAAAATGAAGAACGAAAACCTGGAAGCGACTGCCGAAACATTGAAGAAAGAAACCCTGTCGCAGTTGAAAACGGGGCGGGTGGCTGGCGACAAAATCACCTTTGGCCTGCGAGACCATGAGGTCACATTTTTTCTCATGCTACTCAATGTGGCCGTGCTGGTGTGGATGGTGGCAAAAGGTGTGGACATGTACAACCCTCTGCCCACCGACATTACAGCATGGGGCGGCAATGTGAGGGAGTTTGTGGCCGCTGGTGACTGGTGGCGGCTGGTGACCAATTTGTTTGTGCATGTGGGTGTGCAATTGCTCATAGCCAACCTGGCCGGACTTTATTTTATCGGCATTATGGTAGAAACGGTGCTGGGTAAGATTAAATTCCTGATTGGCTATCTCACAACAGGTGCTTTGGCAAGTCTCATCAGCATTTATTTTGTGGGAAATGGAGTCACGGCAGGCGCATCGGGAGCTATTGCGGGGCTTTATGGCATCCTCATTGCGTTTGCAACAACGGGCTATGTGAACAAGAAATTCAACACCATCTGGTTTGCCGGGGTGATGGCCTATCTTGGTTTTGCTGTTTGGTTTGGGTTAAATAACGGCGTGGACAATGCAGCCAACATTGGCGGTCTGGTGGCAGGTGTGGTGGTAGGCTATTTGTTTTACCTGTTTCATTTCAGAAAAAACCTGGCTCGTTCCGGTGGCACCAGGATTTCTATAGAAATAATGCTGGCCACGGCTTTGCTCATTTTTCTCTACATCAAAAGTGGCAAAGACGACTCGCTCCGTTTTGAAAAAGCAGTCATGAAGCTGAACCAAATAGAACTGAAAGCCATGACCCAAATGCAAAAACTGCAGGATGCCGAAGACAATGAGACAGCCGCCAAAACCCTGAAAGATGAAGCACTGCCGCTGTGGAAAAATTTCCAAAAAGAAATAGACAAAACCGACAAATACCGCCTTGACGAGCGGTTTAATAATAAGCGTAAACTGCTGCACGATTATGCCCAACTTCGCATCATGCAAACCAACCTCATTTACAAATCAATGACCGAAGACACCGATAAATACAACGTTGAGATAGAAAAAGTATCGGCAGAGATTGAGAAACTGATAGACCAAATGGGGCAAGGTTAACTGGTTTATTCGTTCATTGGTTTATTGGGGTTTATGTTTTGAAATCCATCCTAATCCCCGCTTGAACGGACGGGCAGGCTGTTATCCCTGTTCCAACATCCTCGCCGCCCTTTCCAAATCTTCTGGGGTGTCTATTTCCACACCCATGTATTCGGTCACAATCATTTTGATGGAAACACCGTTTTCAAGATAGCGGAGGCATTCAATCTTTTCGGCACTTTCCAGCGGGGTCATGAGCCAGTTGGTAAAGTTCATCAATGCTTGTTTTCTGAAAGCATACACGCCAATGTGTTCATAAAACGGAATGGCGATTTCTTTATTTCTTGGATAGGGAATGACAGAGCGGCTGAAAAATAAGGCCTTCATATTTTTGTCAACCGCCACCTTCACATAGTTTGGGTCTTGGATGAATCGTTGTTCTGTCATCACTTGCATGAGCGAAGCAACCTGCACATTTTTGCCTTCTTCTCCTTCAAAAACTTTTAGTAGTTTTTCCAGTGGTTCTTTTTGCACAAAAGGTTCATCTCCCTGCACATTGACTACAATGTCCACATTCATATCAGCCACGGCTTCGGCAATGCGGTCGCTTCCGCTTTCGTGTGGCTTTCGGCTCATAACTGCTTTGCCGCCATTGTTGGTTATTTCGTTGAAAATAATATCGCTGTCAGTTGCTACAATTACTTCGCTAAAAAGGCCGGTAGCGAGTGTATTGTCGTAAGTATGGCGGATGACAGACTTGCTGCCCAACTGCTGCATCAGCTTGGCGGGGAAACGTGTGGCGGCATATCGTGCAGGGATAACGGCGATGGTGGAAAGATTCGCAACCTCTCTATTCCCTTGTTCTATTAACTCCAATATTCCAGCATCTTTCAAAAATTGCAATGTAAACTCTTTTGATTCCTTTGATTTTTTTGCAACCTCAATCATAATTTTTAGCTGCTCTTGAATTTGTTCATGTGTCATTTGTAAGAGGGTTGTATTTAAATATTTTTGAAATTCTCCAAAATTTATTGTTGGCAATATTTTCTTTTCTAAATTAAATGTAACATTGCCGAGATAAAATAAATTCTAAGCTAAAATAGTTTTTATTGTGAAATGTTATCAAGATATTCAAGCAGTTGCAAAAGAACGTTTAGTGTCTGTTAAAAAATAAGTGATACAATTAAGGGCTAATTTTATAATTCCAGTCACCTCTAAATTCCTTGTTTGTCAGATTGATTTTTTCCAGTT
>JAYTGA010000271.1:0-7969 GCA_043733905.1 Segetibacter sp. | reverse complement strand
AACTGGAAAAAATCAATCTGACAAACAAGGAATTTAGAGGTGACTGGAATTATAAAATTAGCCCTTAATTGTATCATTTATTTTTTAACAGACACTTAGCTAAAGAATTATCTGCTCCCTCTCAAACAAAAGAAGATGTAAAATCAAATGCACTACCAGCATTGGTGATTGTAACCAGTGGTGGAGAAGTGACAAAAAAAGAAGTGCTACAGGCCGTCAGGCTGAACATGAGGCTCGTTATTATAGAAGGAAGTGGTGGCTTTGCAGATGAAATTGTACAGGCGTTAAAAAAGAAGCCTGAATTACCTGACGATCCGGATTTTGCTGAAATAATAGAAGAAGGCGACCTGTTTATTTTTAACGTGGAAAGCCCGGTGAAGGCTATGGAATACCTGATCGTTCGGGAACAGGGCGTGGACAAAGTTCTCGCCAACGCACTTAATATTTACTCGTTGTACGATGCAAACGCAGTCAGACAACAGAAGAAGTTTCTGAGCCTGCAAAATTGGATCATCATCCTCGGACTTGTCAGCACAGCGCTTGTCATATTTCAGCAGGTATATGGTCCCTCGGATCAATACAATGCAAGTGGAAAACAGTCAGCAGATGAATTGTTGAAAAATGCTTCCGATTCTGTTGCACAAACTGCTTTAGATACTGCACAAAAATATTCCACAGACACGTCTCAAATAGCAAAGAGTATAACACCTGAACAAAAAAAATTACAGCAGCAGGATTCTACACGAATAGCTGATTCTACCAGGCAAGCTGTTGGGGCTGCTTCTATTCGCAACACAGATACCCTTACGGCTCAACAAAGAGCACATGCTTTTGGCTTCCAGTGGAAATTGTGGAAGGAGCCTGGTTTTTATTGGTGGCTGCTTCATCTTATTCTGATTGCCATACCAATCATCGTTGCCTTATTGATTGCCGCAGCCAATAAATTTAAACAAGGAAACAAATGGATAAAACTTCGGGCTGGTGCAGAAAAGATTAAGGAAGAAATCTATCGTTACCGCACGAGATCGGGAGTTTACCTTGTAGATGCGGAAGAAAAATTAGCCGAGATACTAAATACTATTACTCACAAAACGATGGACAGTGAAGTAAGTTCGTCATCGTTAAAGCCATACAAAAAGGACGAAGTATGGCAGACGGCACAACTTAGCCACTTGTCTCCGGAAAAATATATTGAAGAAAGACTGAATGATCAACTTCATTATTTTACCCGAAAAGCAGTTGTGCTTGAAAGAAAAGTCACTACACTTTTTTGGATGCAATTTGCCATTGCTGGCCTTGGTAGTTTTTTGGCTGCAACAAACATGCAAATATGGGTTGCTTTAACCGGAGCCATGGTTGCAGCAATTATCAGCTATCTCGGTTATCAGCAAACTGCGGCCAATTTATTAAAATACAACCTTGCTGCTACCGACTTATGGAACATTAAATCGTGGTGGAATGCCTTATCCGGTCTAAAAAAAGCAGATCCTAAACAAATTGATGAGTTAGTCAATAAAACAGAAACGGTACTAAGAAATGATATGGATAGCTGGTCTAACCGCATGTCGGCTTCCATAAAAGAATTGAATAAACAGCAGGAGAAAAATAAAATAGACGGTTTGTCTGAATCGCAGAACGAACAAAATAACGATAGGGCAAATGTTGAAAACCAAGAAAACCAAGAAAATTTACCACTTCAAGTTGTAGCACCAATCGCTATGGAAAAAAAGGAGGATAAAATAGAAACAACTGATAACAGTTCCCAAACAGGCTTTAATCTAGACCCAAATGGCCCTGCACCTACTGATGTGGCGGGATCGCCGATTAAACCCCTCACCTCAGACGATGAAAATAGCTCTGCCAAAAAAGAGGAGCTAGGCTTAGGAACATCAGAAACGGAAACCCCCCCAGGTATAACCAGCGAAGGTGATGGAAGTGGCGAAGCATCGGTGACTGAGAATGCAGATACAAAAGGAGCTGGTGAAGAAGCAGATCCTTCCGATGGTAAGAACGAGGATAATGAGGAAGAAAGTGATGACGAGACTAAGCCAACAGGGAAGTAAAATCTTGAAGAAACTCAACAGAATCCAAATACTTATTCTACATTTTTTCATAACTAAAAAATCAAAACCACATGAATTATCCTGGCAGAATTCTCAAAGAAGGAGAAAAAGACGCTTCAATTGTTAAGCTAATTAAGCAAAAATTAGGTGAACAAGGCTGTGGGACTTTAGATCCTGAAAACCCGAATTGGGGAGCGGAAACGACTTCCTGTATTAAGATGTACCAGTCAAGGCATACTGACCCCAATGGTCATCCGCTACTGGCTGATGGTACAATTGGACAGCTTACATGGGACAGTCTTTTAAGCGTACTACCTGTTGCAGAACCAGAAATAGACTCCGATGCAGCAAGGCTTCTTGCCATTCTATCAAAGGAGGTAGGCACTGTTGAAATAGCGAAAGATTCAAACAGGGGACCGGTCGAAAAATATTTGAAAGCAGTGGATTGCCCTCCGGGAAATCCTTATTGTATTGCATCTGTATATTGGGGTTTTGATCAGTTATGTAAAGAAAAAGGGATCAAAAATCCATTGCCTCAAACTGCAGGTTGTTTAGATCATTGGGCTAAATCAACTGGCAAAAAGTTACTGGCAAAAGATACGATGGAAAACCCTTCTCTTGTTAAACCCGGCATGGTTGCTATTATGGATTTTGGTGCCGGACATGGTCATGCCTTTGTGGTAGAAAGGGTCAGAGGTGGAATGATGGACACGCTTGAAGGAAACACTTCACCAAAAGCCGCTTCGGGCACACAAGCCGACCGTGAAGGTGGAGGATACTTTCGGAAAGAGAGAAAAATAAATTCAGTAAACAAAGGCTTTATCTGGTATTTTGATTTGATATAGTAACGGTTGTGCAGAATGCTTAACAGTTGTTTTTGCCAACTTTTAAGCATTCTTTTTTAAAAAAGAAAACAGAAGAAGTAAAGCCCTACAAAAAAATTTCTAATTATGAATATTAATCCAACAATTTAAAAAATAAAACTATGGCAGACTTTCATATTGGACACAGTGTAACTATGGGAAACGAAGGCGGCTATGCCAACAACCCTGCAGACAGAGGTGGTGAAACCTGGATGGGCATTTCACGTAACAATTGGAGAACCTGGCAAGGCTGGGCTATTGTAGACAGAATAAAGGCAGAGAAACCTGCAAGTCTTAATCATGCCCTCGCAGGCGATGAGGAATTAAATAAGTTGGTTTTAGAATTCTATAAAAACAATTTTTGGGATTGCTTAAAACTGGATGATGTAGAATGTCAGCATGTAGGAAACAATCTCTACGATGCAGCAGTGAATAACGGAACCGGTGCCGGTGCAAAATTTCTTCAAAAGGCTGTAAATGCCTTTACCAATGACTCACTAAAAGTAGATGGCAGCATAGGGCCAAAGACGATTGCAGCGGCCAACAGCCTGGATAAAAAGGGTCTGTACGATAAAATCAATGAGCTTAGAAGACAGAAGTATGAAGCCATCATAGCCAAAGACTCTTCTCAAGCTCAGTTTAAACATTCATGGTTTAGCAGGATTAAGCCTTATCCTGAAGTGGACGATAATATGGCATAATTTTTTAAAGACTCAATATAGAGTTGGTGCTTAGGCCAAGCACCGGGGCGCCAACTCTAATTCTTCCTTCGGCTCTAAAAACGATTAGAACTTTCCTTTCTCCTTATACCGAGTGAAAGCTTGAAATACAAAATTTTAGCTGTCGCAATACGAAATGAAAAAATATCCTTTTAAATTTTTGGACTCCTACGACAGCGGCGATACCTCTATCTTCTTTGGCAGGGATGAAGAAATAAAGGCATTGTATGAAATGGTCTTCCAGAACCCAATCGTACTGGTGTACGGGGCATCCGGCACGGGTAAGACCAGCCTTATACAATGTGGGTTGGGAGGAAAGTTTAAATCTTACGACTGGTTGCCTTTGATGGTCCGAAGGGGAAGTAACATCAACGCAGCTCTTCAGAAAGTACTGGAGGATGCAGGCGGCAACAGTGAAAATTTCGATCAGGAGCTTGATGATGCCAACGAGAAAGAGTTACCCAGACTTGCCAAACTGGTCAGGGGTGTCTATCTCAGTCAGTTCAAAACCATCTACCTCATCTTTGACCAGTTTGAAGAGTTGTTCATTTTAGGCAAAAAAATAGAGCAGGAGACGTTTATTAAAAGCGTAAACGAACTATTGCAAATGGGGCAGCCTGTCAAAATACTCTTTTCAATCCGCGAAGAATACCTGGGGCACCTCAGCGAATTTGAAAAGGCTGTTCCCCAACTGTTTCGTAAAAAGCTGCGGGTAGAACCTATGAACCTTAACAAAGTGCGGCAAGTAATCGTGGGAGCAGCAGGCTACGAGTCATCCAACGTGCGGTTGAGGGCAGGCGAGACAGAACAGATAGCTAAGGCCATTTTTGATAAGATCAAAGGCAAGGAAAAAAGTTTGACGATACAACTACCATATTTACAGGTATTTTTAGACAAATTCTACCTGACCCTTACCAATGATGAAAGCAGGCAGGCACACGCTGAGTTTGACATGCACACGCTCAACAAAATGGGCGATATTGGTGATGTATTAAGTAATTTTTTAGAGGATCAAGTACAATACATCACAAAAAAACTCAGTCTTCAGTTTGCGAATGTATCCATCAACATGACCTGGGAAATGTTATCTCCATTTGCCACTTTGGAAGGAACCAAAGAACCCATCAACAAGCAAGAATTGCATGAAAAATTGTCAAATGAAAGAAATGATTTAATAGATGCTGCCTTAAGTGCCTTTATCAACGGCAGAATACTCCGCTACACCGAAGAAACCGATCAATATGAGATTGCCCATGACTCCCTTGCCAAAAGCATAGCTGCGAAAAGAAGCGACGAAGAAATTGCTATGCTCGAAATTAAACGATTAATTAAGAGCCAAACATCTTTGAAAGGAGAAGCCCGTGAGACATTTACTGAAAAACAAATGATTTTTTTTGAGCCCTTTTTAGATAAAATAAAGCTTTCGCCTCAAGAGCAGATATTAATACAACAGAGCCTTGATGCAGTTGCCAGGTTAAAAGCCGAAAAGAAAAAAGAAAAGGATAAAGAAAACCAACGCCTACTGGAAAAACAGCGTACCCAAAAAAAATTTATTCATTTAATGGTCATTGCTTTGGTTCTGATGGTAGGTATCGTAGTGTGGGCCCTGATACAACGGGGGGAAGCAAAAAAAGAAAAGATTATTGCCGAGGCTGAGAAAAAGAGTGCAGATATTGCAAAAGCTGTTGCCGAGACAGCGCAAAGGATTGCAAAAACTGCAGAGGGGGAAGCATTAAAAGCAAGGGATATAGCGATAGAAGCAAAGAAAAAAATAAGGTCACAACAAAAAAAAATAACTGTTAATGAATTTGAGATTGCTATACAAAAAAATCAATGGGCTGAAGATAAAAAGGATGAATTAATAGATTCTGCAAATAAAAAAATAGCATTTGGGAAAAATTATGAAGATATAGACAAAAACGACTGGGCTAAACAAAATTATGAGGCGGGTAACAAAATATATCGAGACACTATGCCTGCTCATAAAAAGCCGGGTGTGATACTTCATCCAACCAATAAAATTCCATGATAAAATTAATAATCAGCTTAGTTTTCATACTAATTAATACAGGACTTACTGCACAAATAAAAACTTGTCCGAGGTATGATTCCTCTATGTCCGAGGGCAACAGACTATTGAAAGATTCCAGCTACGACAAGGCGCTTAAGGAATTTCAGGCCGCACAGATAGCTGCCCGGGAGTGTAAACTTTCCACTACAGAAGCCACTACCAAAATCAAGGAAACCTTTACGCGAATAGCATCTCAACGCGATACAGCCATCAAATTACGGACTAGGGCTGAGAATGCCCTTGAAAAACAAAGGGAGGCTGATTCTTTAAGAAAAACCGCTGAAGCGGCGACGAAACAAGCTGAGGAGGAAACAAATAAAGCCCGTGATAGTTTAAGGCGTAACCTGCGACGGCCGGATAGCCTGATCGTAATTGCCAATGAGCAGGGGGCACCCCATAATCTCCCCTTGGATAGCTTGAAGTCTGCCATTATGGGCGAAACATTGAGGTGGAAGGATCCTGCTAGAACAAAGATTAATATATGCCTATTAAGACTTGACTCTGATGTAGGCTGGCTGATTGCTGAAAAAATCTTCAAAACCAGGACGAAGGATAAACTGCTTAGATACTTTCGCTTACTCGAATACCAGGGTATGCAATACCGCTTCTTTAATTCTGTTTCCGAACTTGAAATATTTGTTTCAAAAACCCCGGGAGCTATCGGTGTAATAGATCGTGCCCCTGCATTGACTGTGAATAGAATTAGGATTGACGGCTATGAAACCCTTGGCACAATACAATTGAAGTAAAAGCATCCTCCCATGAAAAAGAAAAGCTTGATAATGAAAGCCGTGTGTATAGTTGCAATGTTTTGTTGGACAAGTAGCAAATGTATTTGCCAAATCACACAAAGTCTGATTATGCGGGGATATGCTAGTATTACCGCTACCTACCAAAATGACACTAGCAACTTTGGACTTGGAGAGCAAGTTCTTTTTTTTACATCGCAGATTAGTGACCGAACAACAATCTTAGCGGAAAGTGTTTTCAAATTCTCTCCGGGCTCGCCAACGAGTTACAATGTGAGCATAGAAAGAATCATTCTAAAATCCAACATTTTCGGAAATCACAACCTTCTTATAGGTAAGCAGCATACACCCGTTAGTTACTGGAACTACACATACCACCACGGGGTTGTCTTTTCTCCTACCATCGATAGACCTTTATTTTTTGCCGCCGAAATTATCCCGTTGCATACGACCGGTATTGGGTTGCAGGCGGCCAATCTTACCCAGTATAAAATTGGATATGATTTTCTGGTAGGAAATGGCATTGGCGCCTCTGAAGTTAAGGACAATGACAAGCGAAAGTCTATTACCGCGGCCTTTAGGTTACATCCCATACCTACTGGAATAGGAAAGGAACTGACTTTGGGAATGTGCTATTACAATGATGTGATTGCAAGAGGAGCCAAAATGCACGATGGTTCCATTAATCATTACAAAACCAATCAGCAAATTGGGACAGCTTCCTTTTCCTACTTTGGAAGTCATTTTGAAGGTATTGCCGAAGGTATTGCCGAATACAATCACACAGATACTATGGGAACCCAAAAAACAACGGCAGGTTATCTCTATGCAGGAATCCGGTTTTCAGATACTTCAAAGCTAGTTCCGTATTTGAAGGCCGACTACATACATTATGAAAAAGGCGAAATATTTCACATGGATGGCAGTAATGTATTTTCATTAATTGCTGGTATTCGTTATGAAATAAATTATCTCTCTGTGCTCAAATTAGAATTTCAACACAGCAATAACGATCTTACGGGGGCAGCAAATAAAGTAGCTTTGCAATGGTCTGTTGGCTTTTAAAAATATGACACGCTACGAGCAGTAAATTCTTAAAAAAATAGGAGGAATTTTTCATCATTTAAAAACAAATCTTATGACAACAACGAGCATTTTTATTGCATCATCTTCTGAGTTAGAACAGGATCGCAAAGCATTTAGGGAACTGCTAAGTGTAGAGAATGACAGCCTCCATTACAAAGGGGCATATTTGAAATTGGTACAATGGGAGTTTTTCCTTGATTCTGTTTCTCAAACCAGCAAACAGGATGATTATAACAAAGAATTGAAAGCATGTGACATCGTGATATGCCTGTTTTATACCAAGGCTGGAAAATATACACAGCAGGAGTTTGACACTGCCTTAACCCAACTTGCAGCTAATTATCTTCAAGCTTACTGTTGATAGGTATTTGGGATTTTTGAAGTGGCGGTTTGTGTACTACAACTTTTATTTTTTTGT
>JAYTGA010000270.1:0-26845 GCA_043733905.1 Segetibacter sp. | reverse complement strand
CGGGCTTGCAGGTGTACATCCATAAGCGTTGTTATAATTGACAGTCACTGTTTTGCTGCCCGGTGTCAACCATTTCAAAGTCACCGTATTGCTTGAGCTACCGATTGATCCGCTTGTGATGCTGTAATTTACTCCAAGGCTGCCCGGTACATTCCATACATAATTGGTCATGCCGGCTTCTGTTGTGTAGGTCACATCGGTGTTTGCACAAACAGTTGCCCCAGGCGATGTTGTAAATGTAGGATTAGGCAGGGAAGGATTCACTGTTACAACAACGTTGGCCACATCACTACATCCATTCGCACTCGTTGTAACAACATAAGTCACATTCCTCGGCGTTGTACCGGCATTGTTTAAAGTCTCTGATATGCTGGCAGAACTTCCGCTGCCGGCTGCGTTAGAGATGAATGCGACAACCCCTCTTGTCCAGCTAAAGGTAGTACCTGCAACTCCACTTGTCGCCGTATAATTGAACGGTGTTCCGCTACAAACAGCAGCAGGTGTCAATGTGCTGCTTAACGTAGGTGTTGGATTCACAACCACTGTTACAGTCTGCTGGTTGCTGCAACCGTTTGCAGACAAGGTGAATACATAATTTACACTGACCGGAGCCATTGTGGTGTTGACCAATGTTTCAGATATAGCACTTGTGCTGCTGCTACCTGCTGCGTTACTAATGCCGCTTACAGTGGCTCGTGTCCAGCTAAACATTGCATTGAATGTACCGCTGGTAGCTGAATATGTAAATACATCTCCACTGCAAACGGCTGATGGTGTTAACGTACTTGTAAGTGTAACTGTCGGATTAATGGTCACTGTCACGTTCTGCGTATTACTGCATCCGTTAGCAGACAATGTAAAAGCATAAATAACATCTATCGGAGCCACAGTTGTATTGATCAGTGTTTCATTGATAGAAGCAGTACTGCCACTTCCGGCGGCATTGCTGATACCGCTTACAGTGGCTCTTGTCCATGAATAAGTTGTACCAGTTGTTGCTGAAGTAGCTGTGTAATTGAATGGAGTTGCGCTGCATACATCTGCAGGGCTTGCTGTACTGCTAAGCACAGGTTTAGGATTAACCGTTACAGTCACGTTCTGGACGTTAGTGCAACCATTTGCTGTAATTGTAAACGCATAAAGCACATCAATAGGATTGGCGGTTGTATTGACCAATGTCTCTGAAATGATTGCCGTAGCATTATTAGTGCTTGCGGCATTATTAATACCTGATACACCAGCGCGGGTCCAGTTAAATGTACTGCCGGTCGTTGCACCTGTTGCTGTGTAGCTGAACAAAGTGCCGCTGCATGTCAAAGCTGTAAGGCTGGATGAAAGAAGTGGTGTTGGATTGATAGTGACAGTAAAAGGAATGGAAACACTGGTGCAACCATCTGAATTTTTAACTGTTAAACTGCCACTGTATGTATTGGCTACCGCCGCCGCAGGAATTGAAAGGATGATGGGCGAAGCGACAATTGTGGCATTGGTAACATTGGTAAAACCCTGGCCTGTGGCTGCTCCACTCCAGGTGATGCTATATGTGGTAATGTCGCCGTTGCTGGCAGTGTAAGGCAGGTTGCTGGTTTGAGCTGATGCTGAATAACACACGTCATTGGCTGTTGCAGATAGGGCAATGGTAGGCGTTGCTGATGAAGCAGAATAAGTGCCTGCTATGGTGGACATACCAGTGTTAGTAATCGTATTGCCGCTGATGGTGGAATTGGCAAAAGATGTATTGCCCGTCACATCATACAAAGACAGACCAGCCTGGATTAAACCATTTAGTTCATTTGCAGGAACAAAGGTGTAAGCAAGGGTGGCATTCAGCGAGCTGCCCGAATTGGTGACCGTAAATGTGCGTTTCACACTTTTGTTCACACAACCTATTGCATTGCTCGTGCCCGTATTTCTTAGAACGGTTGTAGCTCCGGGTGCAGTGCCCGCTGATATACTTAAACCTATGTTGCCGAAGGTTTCTGCGGAGGTGGTTAATGTACGGGTCGTTTGCACATTGCCAAGCACATAAGATGATGTCGTTTCAGAAATAGTGGCAGTGCTATTCAGTATCACTTTATTGCTGCCCGTGGTTAAAATGCCCGTGGTGCAGGCCAGTGTGCCGGAAGCCCCAATCTTCATGTCGCCGCTGGTCATAGAGAGTCCTGCAGCATTAATGAGTTCAGCGCTAGAGAATGATTCGCCGGAAGTGTAAGCCGTGCTGAACGTTTGTGCTGATGAACCATTGAAGGTCCAGGTAGAAGTTCCCGCAGACACCATATCTATCGTCCGCTGATCAGTGTAGTTGCCGCCAATATTGATCGTATTGCTGCCGCCGCTGATCTTGTTGGTCGTGGCTGTGCCTGCCGAACTGATCAGGAAGTTACCAGCTATATTAACTATTCCGTTAAAACCTGCAAAGGTTGTTCCGGTTCCGCCCACAGGGGCGAAGGTAAAGTTCTTTAAAACCGGAACGATCGCCCCAATAAGCGCATTGTCTCCTATCGTGGAGGTGCCGCCCTGAGTGGCAACAACTGCTGTGCCGGTTAAAGTGTAAGCTGATGCTACGCCACCTAATCCAAGGCTACCAGCTACGGTAAGCGTATTGCCGCCATCAGTAAAGGATGTACCAGATGGGAATGAAGCGATCAATGAACCTGATGGAGTGACCGGGGTGCTTAACGATGCTGATGAATTATCAGAGGTTGTCAAATTGCCACCCAAGGTGAAGGTTGAACTTCCCGTAAAACTGAGGTTGATATTGGCATTGCCTGTAGTAGCTAATGATGAACCGGCTTGGGATACAAATGATGCACTGCCCGAGAAGGTCAATCCAATTCCCGGACTTGCGTAGGCAATTAAGGTTGTATTTGTTGCTAATGTCGTAATGCCCGCACTTTTTGTACTGGACAAGGTATTGAGGCGAATAGTGCCACCGCCTGTATAAGAGAAAGTCTGATTACTGTTTCCTGTTGTAACAATATTTAATAAACCCAAAGAAGTGGTTGGTGTTGCGGCCAACATGACTGCGCCATTCGACATGGTGAAATCTTTTCCAAGCTCCATGTAAGTGAATGGTGAAATGGTGGCAGCAGAAACTGTTACATTATTTGCAACAAAAGAACCAAGCACTTTAAGGTCTAATGCAATGCTACTTGAAGATGGCAAGGTGCGACTGTCTAATGCTGAACCTTGCAATGTAAGGTTGCCATAGGTAGTTGTAAAAATAGATGCTGCTCCTGTTTGGTTATAATTGACAGTACTTGCTACATCCAGTGTGCCAAAAGTTGGCAAAGTAGTATTTTGTAAAGTCAATGTGCCGCTGGCAGCTACATCAGCAGTGCCAGAATAAGCACGGGTAGATGGGATGGTAAAATTAATCCCATTTCCAACGACTATTTTTGACAAACTACCTGTAATTGTCCAGGGACCTGTTACAGCTACAGATATAGTCGTTCCAATATTGTCTGTTGCTGTAGCATTTGCAGACATTGTGATAGTGTTTGCCGTAATATCAATAATAGTAGTACCTCCAGGAATACCTGTACCTGTTATTGTAGCACCTACAAACAAACTTTGCGGACTATTATTGCATGTTGGCACACCTGTAAATGTCAAAACAGGACTGCCCGAAGCTGTTGTTGCTAACTGATCGATAACCGCAGTTGTTGCAGAAGAACCAAGAGCAAGGGGTGTATTGTTAATATTGAAATATTGTCCGTCATCTGTGTAGTTTGTAGGATGGGTACCCGATCCATTTGTATTGGTTCCCCAATTTGTAAGTAGCGTTACATCTGCTCCTGAAACATTATAATAGTTAACAGGTATAATCCCCTTTCCCGTAACAGGAACTAAAAGATTGCTTGCCCCAGTTGCAGATATGGTTAGATTACCATTAAAAGTCCCAACAGCATTTGGGTTAAGAACCATATAGACGGTAGTGTTTGCAGGTGAACCTCCAGCTAACGTTACACTTGAAGTATATGGACCTCCAGGAGTTAATGATAAACCGTATTGCCCGGTTGGTGAAGTAACCGGAATACTAACTAAGATATTACCTGTAAATCCAGTGCCGGCTACATTAAATGCTTTTTCCTGTGAGGCAATTCCAACAGGTTGTCCGCCAAATGGAAGCAAATTGGCTGTGCAAGATAATTGCGCTCCTGCTATTGCTACAGGACTTAATGACATCCCACGAAAAACATAGTTTGCGCCAGCGCTGGCAATATTAGACCCGGTAGAACTAGAACCGGCATCTACAATTTTTGCTAATGAATTGTTTGCGCCTGTACCTGTCGTTACATACAAGGTTGGCGTACTGCCTCCTCCTGTAGTCCAATCAACTGCAAGGCCGGTTGCACTTCCGGAAGGCACTGCCAAAGTGTAAGCAAAAGACCATGTACTTCCACTTTTGGTATATTTAATAATTCCGGCTTTTTGTGTAGCTGAATTGACAAAAGTTCCATTTTGATCTGCTATGTAAAGTATATTTCCCGCTGGATTTATCTCAAATGCATACGGTTGAGAAGCATTGGAAACAGTATTTGCATAGGTGGCATCGGTTATTCTTACAATACTCACATCATTTACACTCAAAGGCAAACCATTTGTTGACACCTGGAATATGCCGGCATTACTTGTGGTAGCGGTAGAATAATAAAGAATATTATTGAAAATTCTCGCAACACGGGTGTTGATGGAACCCAAACTAACCGGGGTAGAAGAAGCATTTTTTAAGTAGAAAAGACCTGCGCCTACCGGAGATGTTCCAACCGCCCAGTATGAATAGCCGTTTGAAGCTATGCTTCTGAAAATTCCAGTACTAGCACCTGCGGCTGAGAAGAAATCATTTCCGGAATTTGTATTTAATGTTCCGTCCGGAAATGCAATACCCATAACCCGCTTATTGGCAGGCGTAGTAGTCAGAGTTAATGATGCAATATTCAACAATTGATTGTATCCGGGCAGTATGAGTTGTGCACCATCTGTAGAACGATTAATTTGACCTGCTGAAGTGGCAGTACCAGACTCTGTCAGGTAGTAAGGGGCAGAAGACGGTAAACTTGTAGTTGCACTTGGGAAAGTAAAATTATTTGTTTGTGTACCCGCCGAAGTGTATTCTCTCACATTAACCTTCATGGCTGCGCCAGAAAGCGTTGTTGATCCGTCACCGATTGTTTCTATTGCTACATTACCTGACGAAAAAGTACCCGAATAAATAAATCCACTTACAGTAATCGTAGCAGCAGAAGCTCCACCTCCTGAAAGTGAGATAGTTTCACCATTGTAGGTATTGGCCGATAGGCCTGCTTTTAATCTTATCCACAAAGTATTTGGACTAATGGTTCCTGTTCCTGTGTAGCCCAACGTTGTAGAAGCTCCGAAACCTGTTGTAGAACTGGTAGTGGACACTTCATAATTAGTAGAACCGGTAATTGTAATCGTTCCAGGGCCTGTTGTCAGGTTAGATGCGGAAACTGTAACTGATTGAGAAGTTGAAGGTCCGGAACCTTGCACATAAAAAAAGCCGGTCAATGTAGCAGCACTTGGCGTGATGGTCGGATTGGTAACACTTCCAGATGCTGTAATCGAAGAAGACGCCCCACCTCCAGCAATGGCAATCGTTTCCAAATTATAATTGGCTGCAGCCAAACCTGTTTTTAAACGAACCCAAATAGTATTGGCAGCCAATGTTCCTGTGCCTGTATAAGTTAATGTTGCAGTGGCGCCAAAACCTGTAGTTGATGTTGTAGTAGATACTTCATAATTGGTAGAACCTGTGATGGTTATTGTTCCCCCACCTGCCGTTAGATTGGCCGCCGCAATTGTAAATGATTGTGAGGTTGAAGGGCCGGCACCAAAGAAATATGAAAATCCTGTTAAGGACGAAGGAGTAGGAGTAATAGTTGATGCAGCAGTTACAGATCCGGATGCTGTAATAGGTAAACTAAACCCACCACCTCCTGTAACCGTAATCGTTTCATTATTGTATGAGGCTAATGACAACCCTGCTTTCAAACGAACCCACACCGTGTTAGAAGCAATTGTTCCTGTACCCGTATATGTCAGGCTAGCTATGGGGCCAAAACCTGTTGTAGAACTGGTTGTTGACACTTCATAATTGGTTGAACCTGTTACGGTGAGAGTACCCCCGCCCGCTGTAAGATTACTGGCAGTTACAGTGAAAGATTGAGCAGTAGAAGGCCCGGAGCCTGCAGCGTAAGTAAACCCGGTTAGTGTACCTCCGGTTAATGAAGTGGGAGATGTTTTGATTGAACCAGATTGCGTAACAGCAGCCCATGATGTACCAACCATTATTCCGTCAATAACAAGTGTCGGGGCATTAGCTGCAGTTCCCTGGCGAAATCCATAACTGCTGATACTTGCAGCATCTGTAGTTCCAGACCCGGTAGAAACAGTTGCTGCGGGTTCTGTTCCCCCTAATGCGGGACTAATGAATAAACTTACCACATCATCAGTGGCAGTTCCGGTATTGAACTGGTATTTGATAACTACCAAAAAAGTGGTGCTTAAGGCACGAACCGTAGCATCATAAACCGCTGTTCCACTTGATTTTCCGACGCCTAGAACATAACCAGCTCCACTGGTTTTGGCATATAACCTCACATTGTATGTGGCACCTGTCATCAATGAAAAGAAATAATCTCCGGTTGCATTTACCGCTGAAAGATTAATCAGGGCAGAGGCATATACCGCTCCAGTAGTTTGAGAAGTATAGGACCTATAAGCATCCTCACCACTATTGAGCATTGGAAGTGCCAAACCAACTGCAGACCTGGGAGAACCTGTATAGGATAAGCCGGTACCCGAAGCTGCAATGGTAAGGTTGTTTGTTCCCGTTCCTGTATTGGCAGTATAGCCATTTGCAACTACGAGTGTAGAACTTGTTGCGTAATTAAAATCTTCTGTTACTAACAACTGTGCCTTCAGACTTCCAAAACCTGCCAAAAACACAAAAGCCATTATCATCGAAATGATTTTCCCGAATGACTTTGATGGCTTTGACTGATAGTCTTTGTCAAAGAAATTTTTCAAAGAAAAATTTTTAAAAGAGGGAGTGTAAAACTGCTTCATAATGACATTTTTAATAAAGAAAGAATCTAATTTAATTTGAAATATTGTAAAAAAACTCAACTCAAGTATATTGTTTAGTCAGAAATTCTTTTGAAAATTGGATGGTAGTACGAGCAAAAAATTTGCCGCAGCAAAGAAATATCAATCAACGTTTTTTTTAGAAAGCGGCAAGTTAAGGAATCATTAAGCAATTGTTAACAAGGATTACTTAAAAAATGGAGTTCTCCACAAATCATTTTCAGTTAATAACATTTCCTTTTAAATTTCAAGAAAAATATTTTGAATTTGTTCATGAAGTTTAAATTTTTGTCTAAAAAAAATCAGGAGGGAAGTGTCAAATCATATTGACATTGATAAGTGCTTTTTAAACAGTCGGTTATTTTAAATTCGCTCCACTTCATTGCCATCTTTTTAAGACAGTAGCTTAATGTTAACAACAGCCATAATATTCAATTCATTTTTTGGGAACTTTTTTCTGCCAAAATAATTATTCTAAATCTTTTTTTGTAGCCAAGTAAGAGACCAAATGTTTACCTTTAAAAAACTAAGAATATCTTATGAAACCTGCTTCTGAACAAACGTATGAACAACTTTTCCTAAATCACCCGGTGCCAATACTTATTCTTGATGCACACACTTACCAGATCCTGGAAACAAACATTGCTGCTGAAAAACTCTATGATTATTGCCAAAAGGATTTTAGAAAAAAGTTTTTATCTGATTTATTTTCTGAAGAAGATTTTGGTAAATTTTTAAAAAAGTCCGAAGGGGATCAAAATGCTTTGATTTTTAAAAGTTCTTTTAAGAACATTAAAAAAAACGAAGAATTTTTTTTTGCTGAAATCAATATTAGCCATGTGAAATATGGAGACCTGAATGCAAAAATGGCTGCTATAATAGACATTACCACACACACCAATGCCCAATTGGATTTTAAAAAAATGAATGAAAAATACCAGTTTCTGACAGAAGAAACATTTGATGCAATATGGGATTGGGATCTGGCAACAGGACATTTAAAATGGAATGAGGGAGCAAAAAAAATGTTTGATATTGAAGATTCAACAGTTTTAGAACAACCGGGCTGGTGGTCGCACCATCTGCATCCTGATGATAAAAAAAGGGTGGAGCAAAAACTGAAAACGCATTTGATGGATCACACGGCCAACTGGCAGGACGAATATCGGTTTAAAACAAAAAAAGGCAGCTACAAATACATTTCCGACAGGGGATACCTGGTGTTTGACGACAACAAACATCCCATTAGAATGTTGGGTGCCATGCAGGACATTACCCAAGTTAGGGAGCACGAAGCAACTCTGCAAAGGCTGAAT
Organism: Segetibacter sp.; assembly: GCA_043733905.1. Classification (GTDB taxonomy): domain Bacteria; phylum Bacteroidota; class Bacteroidia; order Chitinophagales; family Chitinophagaceae; genus Segetibacter. The sequence continues at coordinate 18,419 of JAYTGA010000270.1, read as the reverse complement.
AATTCTCTTGAAAAAAGAGCTAAAGAGTTGGCAGAATCCAACGAAGAACTGGAACGCTTTGCCTATGTGGCATCGCACGACTTGCAGGAACCCTTGCGAATGGTCACAAGCTTTTTGCAACTGCTCGAAAAAAAATATAAAAATAAGCTTGACCAGAAAGCACAGGAATATATTAACTATGCTGTGGATGGAGCTGAGAGAATGAAAAAACTTATTCTTGATCTTTTGGAATATTCCAGGGTGAACACTGCTACAATTGAGAAAGAAAATGTGAACCTGAACGAAATTTTACAGGACATTCAATTCATCTATAAAAACGTACTCGCTGCCGACAACGGGAAAATTTATTATGATAAACTGCCTGTTGTGAAAGGAAATAAAACCCAGATTTTGCAATTGTTTCAAAATCTTGTGGGCAATGCAATCAAATACAGAAGCAAAGAACCGCCTGTCATAAAGATTTCGTGTGAAGAAGAACTTACATTTTATAAATTTGCAATTGCCGACAACGGGATAGGGATTGATTCGAGGTTTTACAAAAAAATCTTTATCATTTTCCAACGTTTGCACACCAGGGAGCAATATTCAGGAACAGGAATAGGACTGGCGATTTGCAAAAAAATTATTGACAAACATGGCGGCAAACTTTGGTTGTCCTCTATGCCTGGCCAGGGAAGTACTTTTTATTTAACCTTACCAAAATCCTGAAAATGAAGGGGATCAACATATTGCTGGTAGAAGACAATGAAGGAGATATAGTGTTGACAAAAGAAGCACTCTCCGAAGCAAAAATCAATAACAAGGTTACTGTGGTCAGAGATGGTGAGGAAGCCATAAATTTCTTAAACGAGTCTCTGAATACCGATTCTGACTTATTGCCAGACCTTGTTTTGCTTGATATCAACCTTCCTAAAATTGACGGAAAAGAAGTGTTGTTTTACATAAAAAACCACTCTGTTTTAAAAAAGATCCCGGTTGTTATGCTCACCACATCCTCATCGGAAATGGATGTAACTGATGCATATCTCAACCATGCAAACTGTTTTATTACCAAACCGGTTGACATTCACAAGTTTTTTAGTGTTGTGAGAATGATAGAAGATTTTTGGGTAACCATCGTAAAATTGCCAGCTAAAACCTAACTAATATGCCTCAGAAAAACCTCACAATCCTAATCGTAGAAGACAATCCCGGCGATTATGCCATCTTTCAGGAATACCTTGAAGAGGCTTTTAGTCAATCCGTCATTATTCATGCAGACACGCTTGAAAAAGGAATTGCTGCGGTTGAAAATAATCCTGTTGATGTGATCCTTTTGGATCTGACACTGCCCGATGGCGGCGGCCTTGATACATTCACTGCCATTCATGCACGGGCGGGCCTTATTCCTATTATTATTCTTACAGGGCTTCAGGACACATCCGTGGCTCTTGAAAGTTTGAAAATTGGGGCGCAGGACTTTCTTTTAAAAGACGGATGCACTCCTGCCCTGCTGCAAAAAAGCATTCAGTACGGCATAGAGCGGAGCAAGATTTTTGAACATCTTAAAAAGTCCGAAGAGCAATATAAATACCTGTTTCACAGCAACCCGCTTCCCATGATGGCCTTTGAAAAAGGCAGCTTTAAGATACTGATGGTGAATGAGGCCGCAGTTCAATACTACGGCTACAACGAAGCGGAGTTTGTTGAAATGAGCATCAATGATCTGAATGCTAAAAGCACACTGACACTGCAACCCGCCAATAGTGAAGATGCCAACAATGACCTGAAACATCAAAAGAAAAATAAAGAAATAGTGGACGTGGATTTAAACTTCCACGATATTATTATCGAAGAAAAAAATGCAACACTTGCTGTTGTGCACGACGTAACTGAAAGAAACAAAGCCAAACAACAACTTCGTGACAGCGAGCTGAAATTCAGGACGATTTCAGAAAATTTCCCCAATGGTGCTGTGGCCATTTTGGACAAAGACCTAACAGTCATGTACATTGCCGGCAGCGAATTCCCACTTAAAAATATGCCTTCTTCTTATTTTGAAAATACCATTTTTACCAATCATTTTGATACACCCGAAAAAGAAAAAATAGAGCAATCCCTCTTAGAAGTTTTCCAGGGAAAAAATGCTGTTTTTGAAACCAAAAATAATGGGTTGAGCTATATCCTAAGTGCCGTCCCTCTTTACGAAAGCAATGGTTCTGTCAACAAAATCCTGACTGCTTCGCAAAACATTACCCGGCAAAAAATAAACGAAACCGAAAAAGAATTGCTGATAGAAGAACTGACACAAAACAACACAGATCTCCGGCAGTTTTCTTACATCACTTCGCACAATTTAAGGGCACCGCTTTCTAACCTGCTGGGCATTCTCAAACTCATAGACAAGGATTCTATCAACGATCCTATCACAACGCTTTTGATAGAAAATTTTGAGGAATGTACCATTCAGCTCAACGACACGGTCAACGACCTTATTAACATATTGATCATTAAAAACAATGTCAATTCCAAAAAAGAAACGCTTGACATCCGAAAAATCCTTGACAAAGTCATTCACTCTGTGCAAAATAATATTGACGAAACAAACTCCACCATCGCCATAGATTTAGGTGATGCTTACGAAATAGAATTCAACCGTACTTATTTAGAAAGTGTTTTGCTCAACCTGCTTACCAATGCCATCAAATACAGGTCTCCCGATAGAAACCTGCTGCTAAACATCCGTTCAGAAAAACTGCCCGGCGGCCTGAAACTTTACTTTGCTGACAACGGCCTGGGCATCAATTTAAAAAGAAATAAGGATCGCGTATTCGGCTTGTACCAACGGTTTCACGACCATGCAGACAGCAAAGGTCTGGGCCTGTATATCGTAAACTCTCAAATACGCGTTATGGGTGGAGAAATCAATATCGAAAGTGAAGAAAATGTAGGGACCACATTTATCATCACCTTTAAAAATTAGCTAATCATGTTAGATAAAGTGCTGTGTATAGACGATGACCAGATCACCCTGGTACTGTGCGAAATGATTATTAAAAAGCATGGTTTTGCTAAAGAAGTCATTTCCGCCGGCAATGGCAAAGAAGGCATTGCCTGGTTTTCAAACTATTTCAAGCTGCTCAAAAGCGGCGAAAAAATAACGCCACCTGAACTCATCTTTCTCGATCTCAACATGCCCGTCATGAACGGCTGGGATTTTCTCGAAGACTACCTCATGAAATATGCCGACCGCCTGCCCGATACCAAGGTCGCCATCCTTTCATCCACCGTCAATCCTGAAGATTTTTCCCGTGCCAACCGCTACGACATCGTTATAGATTTTATCAACAAACCCCTCTCCATCGAAGGGCTTGATGGATTAATGGAAAATGAAAGGCTGTTTTCCATGTTGCCTTAAAAAAAACTTTTAGACAACATTTTATTTAAAATTTCACCTTCGGGAAATGTTTTTACCCTCCCCCAACTTTGGGGAAGCCTGAAAACAAATGTTTTTGCTCTTCCCCAACTTTGGGGAAGGCCGGGAACAAATGTTTTTTCATTTGAAAATAGTTGATACATCCCTCAAATTTTTCAATCTTGCTTGCCAGATGATTTGGTTCTCTCCAATGACTTTTATTCCAAAACAAACTATTTTAGCAGAAAACCAATCATGGACAACTCTGCCATTGCCGACAATTTTTCGCTGCTTGCAAAACTCATAGACATTCACGGAGACGATTCTTTCAAAGCAAAATCCTATTCCTCCGCCTCATTTACGATAGATAAGTTGCAGGTGCAGTTGTCCTCCCTTCCTTCCGCTCAAATTTTTACGATCAAAGGAATAGGGCAGACAATCGGAAAAAAAATCCAGGAACAATTAGAAACAAACCGCCTTTCTTCACTGGACGAATACATTTTGAAAACGCCGCCGGGGGTCCTGGAACTGTTAAACATAAAAGGTTTAGGACCCAAAAAAATAGCCACCGTTTGGAAAGAACTGGGCATAGAAAGCGTAGGCGAACTCCTCTATGCCTGCGACGAAAACCGGCTGATGCTCTACAAAGGTTTTGGCGAAAAAACCCAGCAAAACATTCGCGAATCCATCAATTTTTATCTGAACAGCCAGGGAAGTTTTCTTTTTGGGAAAATAGAACCTTATGCACTCGCTTTTACTGAAAAATTGCAGCTTACTTTTCCCGGAAAAATGTTTGAAATCACCGGCGATTTCAAACGGCAAATGGAAGTGATAGACAAGCTGCAATGGGTCACAGATGCCGCCATCCAGGACCTGTCTTCTTTTTTCTTGAAAAATGAATACGAAGTAAATACGGCCGGGGAAATATTGTCTGCAAAAGGATCGGAAAGTGTAGCATTAGAGTTTCACTGTGTCAATAAAAACCAGCTTCTTACAACCCTTTTTCAACTGAATGCCAGTGATGAATTTACAACCGCATGGCAGCAAAAATACGGCGCTCATTTGCCGGAAGGCGTAAGCAGCGAAGAGCAAATTTTCCAACATTATCAACTTCCTTTCATACCCGCAAGCTACCGTGAGTCGGCCAGGGCATTGGCACAGGCGCAGGGCAACAAGCTGCCCAAACTCATTACCACTGCCGACATCAAAGGCATCATTCACACCCACAGCAACTGGAGCGATGGCAGCGACACCATAGAAACAATGGCCCGCCATGCCATTGCACAGGGCTTTGAATATCTCGTCATCAGCGACCACTCGCAGTCTGCCTTCTATGCCAGCGGCCTTTACCCCGACCGCATTGTGGCGCAGCACCTGCTGATAGACGAATTGAACGAACAACTAAAGCCGTTCAAAATTTTCAAAAGTATAGAAGCAGACATTCTCAACGATGGAAAACTTGACTACCCCGATGACATATTGGCCAGCTTCGACCTCGTGATTGCATCGGTACACAGCAACCTGAAAATGACCGAAGAAAAAGCGATGATGCGGCTCATGAATGCGATAGTAAACCCCTACACCACCATCCTTGGCCACATGACTGGTCGCCTGCTGCTCAGCCGTGGCGCCTATCCCGTCAATTATGAAACCATCATTGATGCCTGCGCCAGGCACAAAGTGGTCATAGAACTGAATGCCCACAGCCGCCGCCTCGATATGGACTGGCGGCAAATACACAAGGCTGTAGAAAAAGGCGTCCTCATTTCCATTGACCCCGATTCCCATGTTTCCACCACTTTTTCCGACATACGCTACGGTGTGCTGGTAGCGCAAAAAGCCGGACTGACTGCAGAGCAAAACCTGAGTAGTTTTTCTTTGAAAGAGTTTGAAGATTTTTTGGGGAAAAGGAAGGAGTGAGTAATTTTGATGACAGAGATGTGGTAATCATTCTTCAAAAAAGAAATCATCCATTTTACCCTGTCCTTTTGCCCGTTGATGCCGGTAGCCTTAAAAATGATCTTCATTCCGGGACGCTAATGAATCAAAACTACCTTCTCCGTACCCCACCTGTCATCAGTGGTGATGTAGCGGATCAGATAAGTCGCAGACGGATAGCCCGATATATCAAGGTTGTACTTCTTAGTCTTATCATTTACGCTTATCCGCTGTAGAATTTTCCCTGTGAAATCTGTTATAAAAATTTCTTTGAGTGGCTTGGTGGTTTCAATATAAAACTGGCCATTTGTAGGGTTGGGATATGCCTTCAGGCTGTCTGTATTTTGGAATGGTTTGTAAGGTTCAATGTTTTTAAACTCAGTTGCGCAGGGGTGTACAAATATCATTTGCTCTATCGTCCGCTGAAGCAGTGTATTCAGCAGCTCTACATCAAAGGCATCAGTCGTCGGTTTTATATGGCTGCCACCTATGCCACTGTGGTCTGTGAGAAATAAATAGGTTCCATTTGTAGCCAATGCCATGCTTCTCAGAATAAATTCGGTTGATTTGTCAGTGCCACTACAGGCTATTGGCACTATTCTTATGCCTTTGGTTGCTGCTTTTGCGATCAGGTTATACATTTCTTTGGCAGCTTCATCGTGTGGCGGTGCATCCAAAACGATAAAGAGTATTTTGCTCATTGCATCATCGCTCCACGACAGGCTGTCTATGGCAGTTCTTAGTGCTGCATTGACTCCTTCGGGGTAGTCGCCACCGCCACTGGCTTTTTGTAGTTTTATGAAATTGAGCACCTTCAAAAGATCCGATTGAAAATTGATATGCTTAGTCAGGTATTCATCACCATTGTCGCGGTAAAATACAGAACCTACCTTTAGGTTCAGCGTATTGTTTTTCTCGAATGTTTTACGGATGACATCTTCCAGTTCCAGTTTCAGGTAATCAATCTCATCTTCCATACTGCCTGTGGCATCCACTACAAATGCGATCTCAACCTTGTCAGAAATGTTGCAGTCTTTTTTTATTTGCGCTTTGTTCATCCCATTGGAAAACTCAGTTGGAGCCGAAACGATTTCCTGGCTTCGGGTAGTGATGTAATAGTCGCCGCTGTCAGGTTTGTTAAATCCACTCCATAATTCTGCCTTACCTGTGTTATCAGTGATAGCCCGCCATGCGGTATCATGTGTGGTTTTGTTTACCAGGTAAACCGCTTCCCCGGTTACTTCGCGGTGGTTTTTGTTTTCTATAGAAATGGAATAGCGGTGAGTGGGATAAAAGCCCCATTTTGTACTCAACGATTTAAACACACCTTCATTGTAATCTTCCCACATTTTCCATTTTTTAAAATCGTTGACCTCACCCGCAGAAAGCAACTGGGAAGTCCTTGTCATTTCCGTAGTGGAAGAAGTGGTGTCTGAAGAATAAATTTTATGCCCTGATACTATGCTAGGAGAATAAGCACCTGATAATGAGACACGCCCACCGCTATTCATTGGCATTTTCATGTAAGCGGCTGGTTCTGCTAAACGAATGTCCGCACTCATATCATGCTCAAATGAACCTTCACTTTTTCCGCTTGATGCCATAGCTCTTGCCAAGTTAGGGTGTGGGGCAGGCGCTAATGCCTTTGAAGAAGCAGATGCACTTGAATAAGCCACAGACCCACTTCTTTTACCAGACATAGCGGCATTTATATCAACTTCATCCAAATGCCCCCTTTTCTCTAAAAGTACAATTTCAAAATCAGGATCTATAACTGTTTTGTCGGTTACAACTACCTTATAAGATTCATAACCATCCGCAGAAAAAATCAACGTATCGGGCAATGATGTAGCCATGATTTGAAACGAACCGTCAGGTTTTGTAATGACCGCATTGCTTTTGTTTACAAATTTTACTGAAATGCCCGATGCTTTATACCCACTTTCACCAATCACTTTTCCTGTTATCATTTGGCTATAAGCAGTTTTTTGCAATAGGAAAAAAGCAGCAGCAATGATAAAGGTGCTAAAGTGTTTCATAAAGTGTTTGTTTTTTCTTTAGATGAAACAAAACATTCGATTACATAAAAGTGCGAAAGATTTTTTTTAAAAGTTCATATTTGAATGCGCATCATTTTATTATCCACTCCCATACACCTCCTCCCTGCAATACCCTATTTTTGAATATGTCTTTAGAAATGATTTCATCTCTGGCGGAGAATTACGCTTCGCAGTACACAAGTCCCGAAAGCGAATTGCTAAGACGGATTTCAAAAGAAACAGCCGATAATCATGCGCAGCCCCACATGCTGAGCGGACATGTGCAGGGCAGGTTTTTGTCACTCCTCAGCCAATTGATTCAACCGAAATATATTTTGGAGATTGGCACCTTCACAGGTTATAGTGCTTTGTGCCTTGCAGAAGGTCTGCAACCGGACGGAGAACTACACACAATCGAACTTCGTCCGCAGGATGCAGCTACTTCGAAAGTTTATTTTAAACTTAGCGAATACGCCGATAAAATTATTTTACACACGGGAAATGCAAAAGAAATAATTCCTACCTTGCCGCACCTCTGGGACATGGTGTTCATTGATGCGGATAAGAACGGATACATTGATTATTATGAACTCATCATTCCCCGTTTGGCAAAAAGAGGATTGATCATTGCCGACAATGTATTATTTCACGGACAGGTTTTAACTCAACCTGTTTCAGGAAAAAATGCAGTGGCAATGGATGCTTTTAACAACCATGTATTAAACGATAGCAGGGTGGAAAATATTTTGCTCACCCTTCGCGATGGTTTACTACTTATAAAAAAGAAATAATGACAACATTTCCAAAGCTTCTTACTTCTCTGCTGCTTGCTATTTCTTTATTTACTGCCGCTTCGGCGCAGTCTGATAAGCAGCATGTGGATGCTTATGTAAACTTATATAAAGACCTTGCCATCGCCGAAATGATGCGCACCGGTGTTCCGGCAAGCATTACTCTTGCCCAAGGAATCATTGAAACTGGAGGCGGTCAAAGCGACCTTGCTTCTTCTGCCAACAATCATTTTGGCATTAAATGCAAAGCAGACTGGACAGGGGAAACTGTTCTGCACAATGATGAAACAAGAAATGAGTGCTTCAGAAAATATACAACAGTCGAAGATTCTTACAAAGACCACTCAGATTTTTTAAAGTCAAGACCCAACTATGCATTTTTGTTTAAACTGGACCCTACCGATTATGAAGGATGGGCAAAAGGTTTGCGAAAAGCCGGCTATGCCACCAACCCTGCTTATGCACAGTCCATTATTAAAATGATTGTGGAAAATAATCTTCAACAATATTCACTTCTTGCACTGCACAGCACCGACAATACCCAGGAAGACACACTAGCTGTTAATAATGTGACAGAAAATTCTTTACAACTGGCTGATAATAACAAAGAAGAAACTATCGTGCAGCCGATCGTTCTTGTGTCTGTACCTAAAGCCGAAATGAAGAGGAAAACAAAGGCAGAGTATTACCCTGCCAATACTGTCTTCACTATTAACGAAGCAAGAGTGATTTATGCTGAGTCTGGCACATCCATGCTCGCTCTGGCAAACAACTACAATGTGGCTTTGAAAAAACTGATAGAGTTTAATGATGTTGATGAAAAAACAGATATCCTGAATGCAACCCAGTTAATATTTCTTGAAAAAAAGCCCCGTAAAGGAACTAAGGATATTCACATTGTCGAAGAGAATGAAACACTGCACGACATTGCACAAAAAGAGGGAATACAGCTTTCTGTGATCATGGAATATAACAGCCTGAAAAAAGGGATGCAGCCCGCCACAGGCGAAAGGATCTATTTGAAATTTGCAGCACCAATTTCGCCAAAACTGGCTTCCGCTGCTGATTTGAAAACGGCTGCAAGTATGTAGAAAGGTTCTTTTCCTTTTTCACAAATCAACTCTATGTCCACCACCATCAAAGTTCACGACAAGCATTTTGTACCCTATATTTCGTCTGATGAAATTGTACAAAAAGTAAAAGAGTTAGCTGCGGAACTCAACAAGGATTACGAAGGCAAGAGGCCGCTTTTCATTTCCATTCTCAACGGCTCTTTCATGTTTTCGGCAGACCTTTTTAAATACCTGACCATTGAGGCCGAAATTTGTTTTATCAAACTTGCCTCATACAAAGGAACCAAAAGCAGCGGCCAGGTGGTGACTGCCATTGGTCTTGATATTGACCTCACCAACCGCCACGTCGTTATTCTCGAAGACATTATAGACACTGGCAAAACACTCAATCATTTTTTGCCCCAGGTGCGCAACCAGCAGCCATTATCGCTCAAAATAGCTGTTCTTCTTCACAAAGCGGAGGCAACCATTTATCCTGTCAATATTGATTATAGCTGCTTTACGATCCCCATTAAGTTCGTTCTTGGTTATGGACTTGACTACGATGGATTGGGAAGAAATTTATCACAGTTATACGAATTGAAGGAAGATGAACGTTTTTAAAATGGTTATTCCGGGTTTATTATTTTATTTTTCCTGTAAATACCCATTTCATTAAAAAAACGAATAGTGAGGACAATTTTATTTTTCCTATTGTTTGTCGCAATTTGCAGCTCATCATCTGCCCAATATTATTTGCGTGGCGAACTGAAAGATGAGCAGGGCAATGGCTTGCAAGGCGCAAGAATCGCTCTTTTTTCAAAGGGAAGTTATCCGTTTTATACAGGAACGGACGGCGTTTTCGGGCTTCCGTCCAGCCTCAAAACGGATACAATTACTTTCATGATGGAAGGCTATGACACCATGCGACTGCCTGTTGCCACTGCACAATACGGCAAGTTTATTATGAAATCTGCCCGGGAAAAATTATCCAACACACTTCATCTTTCATCTTACACTAAACATTTTCCTTATGCTGTCAATGAAGCTTTGGAAGATGATAATATTTTGAAACGCACCGCCTATCTCGAAAACCCGGTCATCAATCCCCAAAATAATCCTGAAACGGTTCTCGGCCTGCATGTTGACAAGTCAAGCTATAGCAACATCAGGCGGATGCTCAACAACAGCGAACTGCCTATTCCAGACGAAGTGAAGATTGAAGAAATGCTGAATTACTTCAGCCTGAAAACAATAGAAGCCGACCCTCAAAAGACCTTCACATTCAACTCGCAAATCACATCGTGCCCGTGGAATGCGGATAACAGGTTACTGTTGATCAATCTTATTGCAACCAAAATAAACCTTGATACAACACCTACAGCTAACCTTGTTTTTCTCATAGACGCATCAGGAAGTATGGATGCAGTCAACCGTTTGCCCCTTATCAAAAGCGCCTTCAAACTGCTGACAGAAAACCTGCGGACAACAGACAAAGTAACAATAGTGACGTATGGTGATGTGGTCACAGAATTGCTGGCAGCCACGCCTGGAAGTGAAAAGCAAAAAATCATTGAAAGCATAGAAGGTTTGCGCCCCAATGGCAACACGCCCGGTGCATCCGCCATTAATATGGCTTATGAAAAAGCACGGGAAAATTTTATTCCCAATGGAAATAACCGCATCATATTGGCGACCGATGGCGACTTTAATGTGGGTTCAACCAACTTCAAAGGATTGGAGGAAATGGCTCAGCGTGAAAGCAAAGCAGGCATCTACCTGTCGTGTCTTGGTGTGGGCATTGACAAAGATGAAAACCTGGAGGCACTTGCCAAAGCAGGGCAAGGCAATTTTGCTTATTTAGACAATGAATCTGATGCTGAAAAAATATTGATCAATGAATTTGCAAAAAATCTTTTCGCAGTAGCTGGAAATGTTTTTCTGAATGTACAATTCAATTCCAGTGTGGTTTCCGCTTATCGGCTCATTGGTTTTGACAATAAAAAAAGCATTCTCAATGCAAAAATTACAGACCTTTTGGGCGGCGAAGCAGGCGGGGGTCAGTCGTTCATGGCTGCTTTTGAAATCACCCCATCGGGAAATGGCAGCGAACAGGTTGCCAATCTCAGCTTGTCTTACAATCTTCCAAACAACCCTAAGGATTTCAAGGAAGACTATGCCATCGTTCAAAACTATGAGCCACTTGAAAAACTGCCCAATACCTACCGTTTTGCCTCTGCTGTTTTAGCCTTCGGCGAAATGATGAAGCAGTCAGAATTTTACAAAGACTTCACCTGGAGCGATCTTGAACATTTAACTGCGTCCGCCCTAACCCCCGGCGATTTGCTACAGAAAGAGTTAACGGAAATGATTGTCAAGGCAAGAAAAATTTATCCCTCCCGACGGAAAATGAAATTGGCGAAGACGGATTAATTGCTTCTGTTGACATTGCACAGTCGCCCATTTCTTAGAAGCTGTTTGAAAAAATGATTGAGATAATTCTTTCTGTCTTCTCTGTGTGTATTTCTCATGTATTCTCTTTGGTTAAAAAAGACTCCGCTAACCATATAGAAAACAGAAACGGATTGGGCTGTTTTTTTTACATTTATGGAGAAATTCAAACCCCATTTATGCTCATCGAAACACTGATCTCCATTTTTGACCGCGACCTTACCAAACTGAAAACCGAAATAGAGCTTTTTGAAGATGAAACCAGCATTTGGACAATTGAAAAAAACATAGCCAACTCCGCAGGTAACTTATGCCTTCACCTAACTGGTAATCTCCTGGCTTTTATAGGTGCGCAACTTGGCAACACAGGCTATGTCAGAAACCGTGACCTTGAATTTTCGGCAAAAGATATTCCTAAAGCAGAACTTGTAAAGCAAATTGAAGAAACCATGATAGTCATTCATCAAACGCTCAATAAGCTGACCGAAGACGACCTCAACAAGGACTATCCGGTTGTGGTATTTGCCGAAAAAATGACCATCGGCTATTTCCTCGTTCACCTGGCGACACATTTAGGCTATCATCTCGGACAGATTAATTATCACAGGCGGCTATTGGGGTAGGGTTGTGAAAATGCGCTTACTAAATCCTTTAAGGCTGACACAACAAATACCTGCTTCGATTCGTTGTTTCCCAGTTGTTTTGTTTACATTTTTCTAATAGCCAAAACCACGCCTAACCCAATAACGACAACCCTTTCCGAATCCTTTCAGTAGTTTCATTGCGACCTATGAGGGAAGCAATATCAAATACGCCAGGGCCAAATTTTCCACCGACCAGCATGATTCTGAATGGCAGTTGCAATTCGCCCATTTTAATGCCTTTTTCTTCGGCTGTTTCTTTGAAAAGTATTTCAATATTTATTGCAGTCCAGTCTTCCAGCACGGTTAATTTTTCTGAAAGAATATCAAAAAACAAGGCTTTGTCTTCGTTCCATTTTGGTTTAATGGAAGCTGTGTCGATAATATGTGGTGCCACAAAAAAGAAAGAAGCCTGTTGCCAGAAATCGGTCAGCAATGTGCAACGGTCTTTTACCAATTCCAGTATTTTTTCAAAATGTTGCTCATCGCTTATGGCAATGCCTTTTGCTTCAAAATCTTTTTTTACAATAGAGGAATAGTGTGCGGCAGGCAGTTTTTTAATCCACTCATGATTGAACCATTTGGCTTTGTCGTAGTTGAATTTTGCACCGCCTTTATGGACATGATCCAGCGAAAATCTATTGACCAATTCATCCAGTGAGTAGAGCTCCTGTTCTGTACCATCGTTCCAGCCAAGCACAGCTAGCAGGTTGATAAATGCCACCGGCAAAAAGCCCAGTTCTCTAAATCCTGTTGCCAGTTCTGCCGACTCAGATGCCTGCCAGTTCATAGCAAACACGGGAAAGCCGAGGCGGTCTCCATCTCTTTTGCTTAGTTTGCCATTGCCATCTGGTTTTAAAATCAATGGCAGGTGGGCATATTGCGGCATGTCATTTTCCCAGCCAAAATATTTCCACAACAGCAGGTGAACCGGCGCACTTGGCAGCCATTCTTCGCCACGAAAGGCGTGGGTTATTTTCATAAGATAATCATCTACCACCACTGCCAAATGATATGTAGGCATACAGTCAGCTTTCAGCAGCACTTTATCATCTGTCAGCGAACTATTGAAACTCACTTCTCCCCTTATCATGTCTGTAAAACTGATTGTTTTATTCTCCGGCATTTTAATCCGAATGACATGCCCGGTGTTTTCTTTCAGCAGTTGCTGCACTTCATCAGCAGGCAGGGTCAGGCTGTTGCGCATTTGATGGCGCACAGCATATCCATACTGAGGTGTGGGGTTTTCGTTGGTACGCAATTCCTCCTTCATAGCAGAGAGTTCGGCAGGCGTGTCAAAGGCATAGTAAGCATGACCTTGCTGCACCAGTTGCTCTGCATATTGCCTGTACATTTCCTTACGTTCGCTTTGACGATATGGTCCATATTCGCCTCCATGTTGCGGACTTTCATCGGGCTCTATGCCGCACCATTTCAGGCATTCCTGAATATATTCTTCGGCACCCGGCACAAAACGGGTTTGGTCTGTGTCTTCAATCCGAAGGATGAAATCTCCGTTGTTCTTTTTTGCAAACAGGTAATTGTACAACACAGTCCTTACGCCTCCCAAATGCAAGCCACCTGTGGGCGATGGTGCAAATCGAACCCTTACTTTTTTATTCATAACCGGACAAAGATAAATGGCTAATTGACTAATTAGCTGATGTGCAAATGAATACATCCGAATAGGAGAAATCAGAAATCAAAACATCAGACATCAGCAACAGGGTAAATTAGCATATTAGCATATTCTTTCTTCCCATTATCTCAGTATCATCTGCCTGTCCGCATCCAGCCTGATAAGAATGAACAACAAAATGGTGAATGTAAGCAGCGATGAACCGCCATAACTAATGAGTGGCAGCGGAATGCCGATGACTGGTGCAAGGCCAATGGTCATGCAAATATTGATGGCAATATGAAAAAAGAAAATGCTGGCAACTCCATAAGCATACACCCGGCTGAATGTGCTTCGCTGCCGTTCGGCAATGACCACAATCCGGAACAAAAGGATGGCATACAAACTTAAAAATGCCAGGCTGCCAAGAAAGCCAAATCCTTCGCCCACAGTGCAAAAGATGAAGTCTGTCCGCTGTTCCGGCACAAAATCGTAGCGGGTTTGTGTACCTTTTAGGTAGCCTTTGCCCAGCAAACCGCCTGAACCAATGGCTATCTTGGATTGAATCACATTGTACTCACTCTGGTTGTGGGTTTTTCCCTTTGTTTTCGACTTTACTTTTTCCAGTTCGGCTTTTTCTTCCGCATTCTGGGGAATGTATGGCTTGCCCACAAGACTGTAAATCCTGTCACGCTGATATGGCTTCATGACATGGTTAATCAGGTAAGGCATTGCCACCGAAGAGATGATGCTTGCCAATGCCCACACGCCAATAATGATCCAAAGCAAGACCCGGTTTCGCTTAAACAATCCACGGGCAAAAAAAATGGTGAGTGCAGCCAGAACAGCATAGACAATAAACAAAGTCTGTGGCGAAAAAATGAGTGACAAAATAAGTATGACAGCCAACGTGAAACCCGAAATGAGAATAAACGGCGGCAACCCTTCGCGGTACATGACAAGGAAAAAAGAAAAGTAAACAAGTGCCAGGCCGGTTTCATTTTGACCAAGCGTAATGATGGCGGGCAAAAGCGAAATGGCCGCCCCTATCAGTTGTGAATTGGTCTTGCTAAAATTGGTGTCCTGCCGGCTGATGTACTTTGCCAAAGCCAGGCAGGTAAAGACTTTGGTCAGTTCCGATGGTTGCAGCCTGAAGCCGCCAATGACCAGCCACGACCGTGACCCTTTTACCTCGGAACCGACAAAAATAGCTGCAATGCAAAGCACAATCCCAAAGCCATATAAAAGGTTGGAAGTTGCAGTAAAAAATTTGCTGTCGGTCAGCAATATTAAGATGGCAAGTATAGCACAAACACCAGCCCACAGAACCTGTTTACCATAATCTTTATTCTGACTAAAAATAGGCTGCCAGATGTTGTCACCTTCCTTGTATTCATTGGCAAAAATCATGAGCAGGCCAATGGATACCAGCAGTGCATACAACACCACCATGCCCCAGTCTATTCCTTTTGATATGGTGTTGTTACTCATGTTTTTTAGTCGTGTCTTCTTCGTTTTTGTTTTCTGCAGGCAGCAGCATGGGCGATTTTTCAGGATTCGTTTCCGAACTGTCGTTGCGGTCGGGTTCAGCCTCCGGGTCAAAGGTTGTTTTCTTCGGCACCACTGCTGGTTGTTCTACGACCGTGTCCACATTCACTTCTTTTACGCCTAGTTTTGCTTGTTTGATTGAATCCCTTATGTAATACCAGTGTTTGATGGCAGCAGGTATCAGGTCGGTTTTTGACACTTTCGCCACCTTTGCCAGGCTTCTGTCCGACAGGGAATCTTTCAGGTATTTCTCCATAATCAGCGTGGCAATCGGCCCCGCCCATGTGGCTCCGAATCCGGCATTTTCCACCACCACCGACACGGCAATCCGCGGATTGTCTTTTGGTGCAAAGCAGGTAAAAATGGAGTGGTTTTTCCCGTGTGGGTTTTGCGCAGTCCCGGTCTTTGCACAGTATTCAATGCCCGGAATCCGCAGGAAATCTGCGGTGCCATAAATGGTTACATCGTGCATACCTTCTATTACCGCCTGGTAAGATGAATCGGGGATGTTGGTGACAGTGTGGCGTTGACGATATTTTGCAAGATAGACAGAGTCATTCGGGGTTTCGTCCTGGATACTGTCAACAAAATGAGGAGTGTAATAGTATCCTTTGTTGGCGATAATGCTCATCATATTAGCCAGTTGCAGGGGGGTTGCGGTCATCCTGTCTTGCCCTATTCCCAGGGTTACCACATTGCAGCTATTCCAGCGGCGGCTGCCGCCAAAGTCTTTGTTGTAGCGGCTTGTGTCCGGCACACTGGCATAGTCCTCACTTGGCAGATCAACCCCCAGTTTTACACCAAGACCAAATGAATTCATGTATCCCTTCCACCGCAGGTAGCCTTTGATCGTGTTGTTATCAACCGGGTTGTCTATGGCCATGCGGAAAATGTGCAGGAAGTATGAATTACATGAATTGGCTAAAGCAATGCGAAGGTTGGCGGCATGACCAGCACCTGAGTGGGTGCATCTTACCTTAATGCCGTGGCACGCATAGTATGCACCATAGCACCCATACCCATAAGAAGGCGTAATCAATCCCTGGTTAAGGGCTATCAAAGCTCCCAAAGGCTTAAACGTACTGCCCGGAGGATACTGCCCTTTGATGGCTCTGTTGTACAATGGACGTGCTGTGTCAAGTGCCATTCTACCCCAGTTTTTTCTGAACTCAGCCCCCGTCAGGTCACTTGGGTCATAAGATGGTCCGCTTGCCATTGCTAAGATGCCGCCGGTTTTGGGGTCAATGGCTACCACTGCACCAATCTTGCTGGTCATCAGTTTTTCAGCCAGTTTTTGCAGTTCAATGTCCACGCTGATGTGCAGGTTTCTGCCCGTTTGTGCAGCGGTGTCAAAAATGCCTTTTTCGTAGCTGCCCTGGATGCGGTTTTTATTGTCTTTTACTAAATAGTTAACACCACGCTGGCCCATGAGGACGGGTTCATAAAACTTTTCGAGGCCACTGCGCCCCACCAAATCACCCATTTGGTAGAAGTAACCTGAGCGGCGAATAATTGAAGTGTCCACTTCGCCAACATAACCCAATATGTGCGCCGCAACTTTGTATGGGTAGGTGCGAACAGGTCTGTCCAACAGGTCAAAGCCCGAGAACTTGTACATATTTTCTGTTAACTGTGCCTGGAGTTGTGTGGTCACAAATGGCTCAAACACACTTGGCCTGTAGCGGCCGCCTTTCACAATAGCCGTTACAATTCGTTTGGTAAATTCTGCGGTGTCAATCTGCAACAGGCGGCAGAGTGCAGCCGTGTCCATGCCTTTGACCTGCGATGGTGTGACCATAAGGTCAAATCGGGAAACATTGTCAAGCACAGCCCGCCCTTTGCAATCGTAAATAATGCCCCTGCTTGGATAAGCTATTTTCTTGGTCAGTGCATTGCGCTCTGCCTGTATGCTAAATTCATCGGAAATGATTTGCAGGTGAAACAATTGCCCGATAATGACCAGGAAAACAACAATAAAAATGAACTGGATGACTCTTTTTCTCGACTGGTTAAATGCAGGCATGTTGCCGGAGGCTAATTTTTAAGACACTCAAATGTTGAAGTTGCGAAAATAAATTAGAACAATGATTGTAGAGTGAATATTTTTTTCGAAAAATAAAAGTAGAAATCGGTTTGCTCTTTAAAGACAGCAACATTTTTACGCAGAGATAAATCTAAACAATAGTTTCACCAAAACACCAACATGAAATAGCTTTACCAACATTAATCATTGATCATGAGCAAACTTTTAATTACTACTTTATTTCTGGACATAGGCGGCGTGTTGCTGACCAATGGCTGGGGGCGCACTTCAAGGGCTTTGGCAGCCAAACAATTTAATATTGACCTTCCTGTGATGGAGGAACGACACCACCTGTGTTTCGACAGTTACGAACGTGGAAAGGTGACGATGGACGAATACCTTGCAATGGTTGTGTTTCATGAACCCCGGCCATTTGGCGTGGATGAATTTAAGTCTTTCGTTTATTCGCAATCGCAGGCTTTGCCAGGCAATATTGAATATTTCAAATCACTGAAAGAGCAATATAATTTAAGGGTGATAGCGGTTAACAACGAGCCAAAAGAAATCAATGAATACAGGATTCAACAGTTTCAGCTACATCAATTGTTTGATGCGTTTGTTTCCTCTTGCTATGTTGGTTTTCGCAAGCCTGACAAAGACATTTTCCGCCTGGCGATTGACATTGCACAAGCCAACCCGCAACAGGCCATTTACATAGACGACCGCAAAATGTTTGTAGAAGTAGCCGCCCAGACTGGCCTTCAGGCCCTGCAGTTCAGCGGCATTGACTCGGTGAAAAGCCGGTTGGAAGAACTGTTGGGAGTTTAAATCAATACTCCGGTAGTTTTTTAAAAGCAAGTATGGTGGATAACTAATTGCTGTAAAAAAATAAATTAAGGATTGAAGATAGAAATAAAAAAAGGC
>JAYTGA010000269.1:0-29995 GCA_043733905.1 Segetibacter sp. | reverse complement strand
AATTTAGTGTATCAATTTCGGCTTCGCCGAGGTTGAGTAGAAGAGTGGGCATATTTGTGATTTTGCTTTTACAAAATTGCCCCTCTTTTTTTAATCTTTTAACTCATGGTTTTATGCCTTGAGAAGTATAATTGAAAAAAAAGAAATGATCATTTGAATGCTGCCTTTAAGAAAAGCCACACCTTATCTTTACCAAAAAAACAAACTACTGTGAAAATAATTGCGGACATTATTTCCAAATCAATAGAAGTCAAACAGCAGATTTTGCAGGATGAAATACTTTTAGGCAAGGTGCAGCAATCAGTTGACCTTGTAACTTTGGCTTTTAAAAACGGTTGCAAAGTCTTGTTTTGTGGCAACGGTGGCAGTGCCGCCGATGCGCAACACCTGGCCGCAGAGTTCTCGGGCAGGTTTTATAAAGACCGGGCTGCATTGCCCTCGGAGGCTTTGCACTGCAACACATCGTACCTGACTGCTGTGGCAAACGATTACAGCTACGATGTTATTTACAGCAGGATCATAGATGGTACGGGCAACCCCGGCGATGTCTTGATTGGCCTGAGCACATCAGGCAATTCGGGTAATATTGTGAAGGCATTTGAGTCGGCGCACAACAAGGGAATGACAACCATTGGCCTCACCGGCAGCAGCGGCGGAGTCATGAAAGATTGCAGCGACGTGCTGCTGAATGTCCCTTCGTTTGATACACCCCGCATACAGGAAAGCCACATCATGCTGGGACACATTATTTGTCAGCTTGTCGAGGAAAATTTATTTGGATCCAACTAACATCCTGAACTATTTCGCTCTAAACATTAAACCCTAAACTCTAAACTTCTTGGAAGCAATCATTCTTGCAGGCGGATTGGGTACACGGCTACGGTCTGTAGTACCGGATTTGCCTAAGTGCATGGCCCCGGTAAACGGTCGGCCATTCCTGACTTATGTCATTCATCATTTGCAGCAGCAGGGTGTTGAACACTTTATTTTTTCACTTGGCTACATGAGTCAGCCGATAGTTGACTTTCTTCTCGAGTCCTTCCCTGCATTGCATTTCAGCTTATCCATCGAAGACGAACCTTTAGGAACCGGTGGAGCCATCAGGCAGGCATTGACATTTGCCGAAGGCGAAAATGTATTGGTGACCAACGGCGACACTTTGTTTAAAATAAATGTAAATAACGCCTTTGATTTGCACCATAAAAAAAAATCTGACTGCACACTTTGCCTGAAGCCAATGACCAATTTTGATCGCTACGGTGTAGTGGAAATAGATGCTGAAAACCGCATCACCAGTTTCAAAGAGAAACAACACTACGACAGCGGCCTGATAAATGGCGGCGTATATGTAGTGAATAAAGAAAGCTTTTTACAGGAAAACCTTCCGTTAAAATTTTCTTTTGAAAAGAATTACCTGGACCAATTTTTTACAGATAGACCAATGTATGGCATGGGGCAAAATGAATATTTTATTGACATTGGCATACCCGAAGATTTTGCAAAAGCCCAAATAGAAATCTTTTTGAAAGAACAATAAACGGTCAGTTTTTACTCCACCGCCCCGCCTGCATCTTTCCATGCCCTCCATCCGCCGTCCATAGAAAAAACATTGCTGTAGCCCATCTTTTGCAGGTTGTCAGCAGACAGCGCAGAGCGAAAACCACCTCCGCAATAAAGGATGAGTTCGGTATTTTTTTCAGGAATGGTTTGTAAAATATCCCTTTCAATAATGCCCCTGCCTAAGTGGATGGCTCCGGCAGCGTGGCCCGCCTCCCATTCGTTATCTTCCCTCACGTCTATGAGCATGGCACCATTTTTCACCTGCTCTTGTGTTTGCGCCACCGTCACTTCTTTCACACGTTTTTTGGCATCTTCTACCAAGGCTAAAAACTCTTCGGAATGTTGCATGTTCATTGATTTTAAAAATGTTTTGATCAAATAAAAATACCAAATTAATAATGGGATTTTAAGGGCTAAAGAAAATAAATTTTCGGCTCTCTGTAGGAAGAATCGTCATGGTTTTAAAAATAAAAAAATTGCCATCAATAAATGTTTAGTAAATTACTTCAAATTAAAAACTCAAAAAACTTTTACAAAATGAAATTAATTGCACAACTGATTTTTTGTGCAGGATTGCTTGCCGCCTGCAATAACCCTCAAAAGTCTGAGGATAACAAGCAACCTGGTGAATTGTCAACAAGAAATGACGGGAAGAAACTTGATCTTCCTTATCCATTGGAAAGCATTCCCGACTGGGAAAAAGGCGACGACAACAATGTGCCTATTGCCATGAATTTCTTAAAGAGTTATGAAGTGAAAGACTTTTCCACCTTGCGTGGATACCTGGCAGACACCGTCAATTTTACTTATGACAACGGAAATTTTAGAGGCACAAAAGACCAGATGGTTAAATTTCTAAAAAACTTTAGAGATAACAGAGCTGATGTAAAAATTGAAATGAACGATTACGAAACTGTGAAAAGCAAGAGTAAAAACCAGGAGTATGTATCGCTATGGTACAAAGAAAAAATAACTGATTTGCAGGGCAAAATGGACTCTGCATTTGTAATGGATGACTACCGGATAAAAGGTGGTAAGATTGCCAGCATTGATACCAAATTCCGTCATCTAAGAACTGGAACAGAATAAGAAGTTGCTGATTTAAAAGATTTTTTTAAACGAATCCATTTCCATTGTCGGAAAATGGATTCGTTTTTTTTTGAGCGGTATAAGTGGCGGTCACCTTTTACTCTTAACAATATCTTCAATAATATCCAGGTGGTGTTTGGTATGAATGTAGAGGAACCTTGTGGCATCTTTCAGCTTCATGTGCCCCATCATTGGATGCGAAAAAAATTTTCCTCTATCTAATACTTCCAGCTCTTTCAGTTTGTTTTCGGTAGCAATAACGTTCAAGGTAAGTGATGCTTCATCAAAATGCCCGGGAACCACAGATTCCGGTGCTTTGGCCTTTCCCCGGGGAAATATTCCGGCAAGCATGATAAATGTTCTTTTCAGGTTAAACGACCAGCGAAAGTCTGCCGGGTCTGATGCCTTCAATGTGTTGATAATGCCATTGAGAACAAGGAGCGAGTGTTCTATATGCCAACCCACAGATGCCTGGGATATAGTAAGATTTAGCAAATCATGCCGACTAATGTGCTGCTGCAATGTTGCCAATTGTTGCCGTAAATGTTTCATCAGGCAAAGGTTCGTTTATTCCGGTGAAACAATGTAAAAACAAGGGTTACCGCTACGCAATTACCTAATCTTTTACAAAGGGATATACTGATGATAACCCGCTTTTCTTGTCCATGAAATGAGCAAAGTATATTCCTTTTGAAAGATCGGTCACATTCAACCTAAAACTGTTCAATGAGGACTTTGAAAGTCCTGCATTCAAAACCTGGCCTGTCACATTTTTGACAATAGCAGTTATATTTTCTAAACCATTTTCTATCACAATATTCAGCACATCCTTTACAGGATTTGGGGAAATGGTGACAATAATGGCAGGCCTGTTGTTGAGCTTTACTGTGTTGGAGTACAACACATTTCCGGTCGGAAGGTGTACCAAAATCCGGTAATAGTTGATGTCTCTCATGGGAGAATCATCTGTGTAAAAATTCATAGCCCCGACTGTCGAAACCATTTCTTTTAGTGTTGTAAACAACAAGCCATTTGCACTTCGCTCAATGTCGAAATGGACAGTTTCGCGATGATTGTCTGTGATCCAGGTTAGCTTGTTTTTATTCTTTTCCCTGGTTACTGTCAAAGAAATTGTGTGCAGTGGAAATATATTGCCGGGCGGGCAAATGGTTAAGGTCGTTCCGGACACATACCTTGCTTTGGCAGGAATAGTCCGGGTATTAAATGGATTGGGCCAGCCAATGGAAGGCCATGAGTAGGCAAACAACCAAAAGTATGGTTCAGACAAATAATAGTAAGACCTGTCGCTAACCGTGTCTGTACCCGTTGGAAAAATGTTTCCTTTCAAATTATTCCCATACTCAAAATTCCCGACCCCTTTTATCAGGTAATTTCCTTGGTTGAGCAGCCCCGATGTTATTTCATTACCTGCAATATTGGAACTGTCGCCAGATCCCGTGCTATACAAAATGCCATACAATTCCACCCTGTTTCTGAAAAAAGTATTGTAAGGTCCGTTGATAAAGTGCGATGCATC
Source organism: Segetibacter sp. (assembly GCA_043733905.1). GTDB lineage: Bacteria > Bacteroidota > Bacteroidia > Chitinophagales > Chitinophagaceae > Segetibacter. The sequence goes on along the minus strand of JAYTGA010000269.1, from coordinate 25,809 downwards.
CGACACTATGTTTTGAACAATATTTCCTTCAAATAGATTGGCGTAAGGATAGTTGCCGTGTAGCACAATATCGCCTGCCAGGTCATTGGGAGCACTTTCAGATTTATAAGTTTCCCTTGAATAATTATAGCTGAAAACGTTGCCGTTGCTGCCGGATTGCACCAGCATGGAATGACGCAGATGCACGAAAATATTATTTTCGATTAAACATTCCCCTGTGGTTCGGTTGCATGCCACTCCATAGCCTTGTCCGCCCGGTCCATAGCCAAAAGCCCCATGAAAATTGCAACCGGTAACTTCTACATTGGTACTATTGCTGAGGCTGATGTGGGCAAAATTAGTGCTGTCGCTTTCCACACCCTTTACCCAGCACTGAGCTGCAAAGTCAAACGCAATATTGGACTGTTGTGCAACGGTGTAATCCATTCTTTTTATTTTCAGGCATTCCAATCCGGAACCGCTCACGACTACTATTTTTTGCAATCTTGGATTGTCACTCACAGAATAACTTTTTCTCAACGGACTATAGAAAAAAACCGTATCTGCTGCAATGTTTTTGATTCTTAAAATCTGCCCTACACAGTGATAAATGTCAAAGACAAGAGCCGAATCGTTTTGAACCAATTTAACATAGTCGCCTTGATTGAATAATGAGGAGTTTTGAACAATGACGAAATCATCATTTTTACCTGCCGGTAAATTAAGACCCGAAATCTGGTTAGTAAGATTGCCGGAAATAGTAATCAGATCGTTGTTGCCGGAAAGATTAAATAGTAATGTTGTGGATGAAGCATCTTGCCCCCTTAACACCAGTCCGCTGCGAAGTGTAACGGGCAAGATAAAAAAATAAGTCCCTGCCGGAAAATAAATTACACCACTATCTGTCCCAAGATTTGTAATGGCCAATTGCAATGCTGCATCGTTAGGAGTGGTTCCGTTTCCTACACCACCCGTTGTCGTAATGTCGATCATTCTTGAATAGACAGGTGTGGGCTTTTGCAAGCCAGCCAGTGTCCAGTTAACTCTTCGTAGTGCCGTGATCTGAGCAAAAGATTTTTCCGTCGTTGCAAGCAATGCAATAAAAGCAAAAAAGGCAGGAATTGTTTTGCCGAAAAAGGTAACTGAAAATAAGTTTCTAAAACTTACAACCGGTTTTCCATAAATGTTTTTATCAACCATAGGAATAAGGTAAGATGAGAATGTCTTTCAAAACTTTAGAAAGCAACCATTTCTTAAAATTAAGCATAAAGGCAAAGAATCTTTCCATTTATGCAAAATGAGTTCCAGAAAGAAAATGGCTACAAAAATTTAAATTGCATAAATCAGACCGCCGTTGTTGCATGAATGAATCAATATGAAGGATATTAGGGAACTCGGATGACACGGATTGAAGGGATTTGCTGGATTCTTATTATAAAAGATAAAGCCTGCCCGTCCGTTCAGCCGGGAATGTGCTTCGCAAAAGATTTTTTACTATCCATGCAATAACACCGCCTGTTTTTGTGTAAATGATCGCTGGAAAAATGCGAAGAATCTCCAAATTCAATCAGTGGACTGTCATGCTATGTAAAATGACCGCTAATGAATTTCCCGAAGGGGCAAAGGATTATTGAAGCAGTGCGGGTTCATTTCTCGAAGGGACAAAGGAAGGTTGAGGAAATGCGGGTTCATTTCTTGAAGTGGCAAAGGATTGTTGAAGCAATGCGGATTCATTTCCCGAAGTGGCAAAGGATTATTGAAGCAGTGCGGATTCATTTCCCGAAGTGGCAAAGGGTATTGAAGCGGTGCGGGTTCATTTCCTGAAGGGGCAAAGGATTATTGAAACGGTGCGGGTTCATTTCCCGAAGGGGCTTTAATTTTTTTGGAGAATTAAAGGGCGTTGTTGCATGAATAAACTTGAAGGATATTTGGGAACACGGATAACACGCATGCCCATCCGTTCAGGCGGGGATTTTTTGCTTCGCAAAGGATTATTTGCTATTTATGCAACAACACCAATCAGACCTGGAATTTAGCTGCCAAAAATGTTTTTTTATGGCGAAGACTTTTTAGTCAAATTATTTTTTAAAGATTTGGGAAAAAAAACCGTCTGCATTTCTAAAAATGCAGACGGCTCTACTTTGTTAAATAAACGTACTTAAAATATAGGGAGATCAAAAGTTCCTTCAGTGACGGTTTTTGTCATCGTACTTCCCTGCGTAGTATTGGTAAGTGTGCCACTAAATGTGCCGGTAACTCTTGTTGCATTAATGCTGCCTACTACTATTGTAAACGGTGGATTTGTGGATATAGTGCTACTACTTGTATTCCAAATGGTAACGGATGAATCGGCATTAACAACATGGTAATCTATTTCTATCCTATAACCGTCGGGAAGAAGATAGCCATCTACATTGTAAGAGCCTGGTGCCACTGCGCTTCCATTGTTTTTATCAACAAAAATCTGTAGTTCGGGTACATTACCTCCGTTTCCGGGTCCTGAAAATCCATCAAGATATAAACGTGGTGTTGGAGGAGTTGTACTATTATCTGTTACATCTGCCTTTGCACGGTTAGAAAACGATATAAATACACCGTCAACTTTACAACTATAAATACCGGACGGGGCTGCTACGGTTACATTAAAAGTACATCCGGCAGTGCCAACTGTAAACGCATTTACACCTGCTGTAGTCGGTATCCCTGTACCGCTCAGAACAACGTTTTGAATCCCTAAACTGGTGAATATGCCTGTTTTTGTAAAGGTCATTCCGCCAACGGTATTGGTTGAAATTGTATAAGCGCCAATTGTTGTCACATTTACCTGCACAGTCACTTTGTTTGAAGTATCTAATGCATTTCCCTGTGAATAAGTTCCATTCACTGTAGCAACAGTACATGCCCCACTTCCGCCAGAAAGTGTATACACGGCTGGACCTACTACCGGAACTGAAAAACTGCAACCTGCGGTCCCGACTATGAAAACATTTGCACCCGCTGTGGTTGGTGTTCCATTACCCGGCAAGGCAACTTTTTGAATGCCCGTTGATTTAAATATACCTGAACCGGAAAAACTAAAACCATTGACAGTGTTGGTTGTGATTGTGTAAGACCCTGCTGTGGTCACATTTACCTGAACAGTTACACTGTCAGGAGCGGACAAAGGAGTTCCTTTTATGTAAACTCCTTGAACAATAGCTGAAGTACATGCGCCTGGAGCACCAGAAAAGGTGTAAACGGAGGGCCCAAAAATAAGTATCGGAAAAGTGCAGCCTGCTGTGCCTATTCTAAACACTTTATTTCCTGCACTATCTGGTGTTCCTTTACCAATCAAGGTAATAGTTTGAAGACCTGTACTGGTAAATATCCCTGCTTTTGAAAAAGAAATTCCTGCAACTGTATCTGTTGATAAATTGTAAGAACCTATGGAAGTGACATTTACCTGAACACCCACCGTATTGGCGGAAGATAGGGGAGTATTAATGCCATAGAGACCATTAACTGTAGCTACAGTGCATGTGTCTGGTGCTCCCGACAAGGTATAAACAGCAGGTGTTGGTGCTACCACTTTTATTTTAAATGAACATCCGACAGATCCCGACAAGGCTGATATTGGAGTGAAGGTATCTGTTTTAACGACTAAAGGAGTTCCTTTTCCTTTAAGCAAAACGGTTTGAATACCTGCTTTTACAAAAATTCCTGAATCAATAAACTGATATCCATTCACAGTGTCTGTGGTGATAGTATAAGTTCCGGGACTTGCCACATTGACTGAAATGGTGACAGTGTTGGAATCAGTTAAGGGAGTAGTAGCGGCATAGTAGCCTTGAATGGTAGGCGTAATGCAACTGTCGGGGGAACCCTGAAGAGAAAACACTGCAGCACTCGAAAGGGAAACTTCAACCTCATCTGTTATTTCTTTCTGGCAACTTACAATGCCTATCAGCACCAGCAGCGACATCAATAAATATTTCATCATAAAAACTTATAAAAATGGTGATTATTTGAGCAAATATAAATTAATAGCCCATGGCTTAAACAATTTTTTTCTACCGCTATCACCTTAGCTTTAGAAAAGAATATTTTTGGAAAATGCTAGTTCTAATACTTTTTTTCAAACTGTCGAATTGTAAAAATAAAAAAGCCTTTTGCTGCACAAAGCAACAAAAGGCTTGATACTTTAAAAGAAAATTTTACAATCCAAATTCTACTTTTCTCTGTATAATTCTTTTTTTGGCAAACTGTCTTACCTGAAGGTTTATATCATCTTCATCCTGGAGCAGCGGAAGGTTTTTAAATGCTTTATAAATCAATGTTTGATTGGGGAAAAAGATGCTAAACCCGGTAATGAAAAGAATCATAAAATCAACTTTGATCCCCCTGTTGCCCTGGTACCAAATCTCTAATTTTCCTTTGTGGACATTTATTTTTTTATACATTGTTTCATAGTCGCTACAGTCATCAAGCAACTTCACCTCATCTCTGAAAATGATTGAACCCACACCTGTCAGACCTGGTTTTATGTTGTAAATTTTTCTTTGTACATCTTTTGAGTAAAGATTGAAACCCTCCATGGTAAGTGGTCTGGGACCTACAAGTGACATATCACCTCTTAATATGTTGATGAGCTGTGGCAACTCGTTCAGTTTTGTCTTTCTTAAAATGTTTCCAAGAAAAGTGATTCGCGGATCGTTGCTAACAGTAAAATGTCCTAATCCATCATAATCACCATTTTTAAACATGGTAGCAAATTTCCAGATGTAAAATTTTCTATTTTTGTAACCAATCCGTTCCTGAAAATAAAATATTTCTTTATCTCCTGTGATGCTTAACAGGATCATGACAAGAAGAAAAACAGGAAAGGATAATACCAAAAAACTGATAGCAAATACCAGGTCTAAGGTTCGTTTTGTAAAGTTGTACATAAAAAAGTTAGTTTAAACAGTTTTTAATAATTTGAACGACTTTTTCCATTTCTTTCTCACTGATGTTTGTGGAACATGGAATGCTTAGGCACTGTTTATAAATGGTTTCAGAAATCTGGTTTTTGGAAATGAATATTGAATCTTTATACATTGGCAGCTTGTTCATTGGCACCCAAAAAGGTCGTGACTGTAAATTGTTTTCATTTAAAGCCTTTAATAATTTTTTTTGTTCACCCGATCTGAATGTAAACAACCAACAATTGGCATTTACGTTTTCTGCAACTTTTTGAAATTGTATATCACCCACATTTTGCAATTCAGCTTTATAATAAGTATCAATTTCTTTTTTTCGTTCAATAAAGCCTGGCAACTGCTCCATTTGCGCCACCCCCATTGCAGCCAAAACGTTTACTAATCTATAGTTGTAGCCTGTTTCATCGTGATAATACTCAAAAGAATCTGCCTTGGCCTGGGTGGTTAGATGCTTTGCTTTTTTGGCAAGAATTTCATCATTTGTAACAATCATGCCACCTCCCCCTGTTGTAATAATTTTATTGCCATTAAAACTAAAACATCCCATTAAACCAAATGAACCACTGTGTTTTTGGTCATAATACGAGCCTAACGCTTCTGTTGCATCTTCTATTATTTTTAGTCCAAATTTTTCTACAATTTTTTTTAGTTCTTCCATGTTGCACATGTTGCCTAAAACATGTACAGGCATAATAGCACTTATTCTCCGGTTGTCTTTTTTATAAATACATTCTCCATTTTCAACAAATGTTTCCTCAGTTAAAAAATTTTCTAAAATGGATAAATCCATTTGCCAGGTATCCTCGTCTATGTCTATTAATATTGGACTTGCACCTGTGTATGAAATACTATTTAGTGAGGCGACAAATGTGATGTTGGGAACAATAACATAATCATTTGCTTTCACTCCCGCCAGCATTAATGAAATGTGCAAAGCTGTAGTACCACACGAGGTGGCAACTGCATATTTGCAACCTGTAAACTCGGCCATCATTTCTTCAAAACGGTTCACATAAGATCCTACAGACGATACCCATGCTGTATCAAGGCACTCTTTCACATACTTCCATTCGTTTCCTGAAATGTTTGGCCCGCTTAGTAAAGTCATAAGTCAGCTACTGTTGATTTAAATATTCCTGAATTTTTGGGAAAAAGAATCATTAATAAGACCGCTTTCCATGATCGTCTTTATTTCCCTTATTCCATCAGGAACTGTTTTGGTTATCGAAAATCCTAATTCAGACTTTATTTTATCAAAGTTAACCCTATAATCTCTCGGATCTTCCGTTTTTTCAACATAAACAACCTTAGCATCCGGAATTTGTTTTTGAATTTCTTCCATCAGCATTCTTTTAGAATAATTCTCGTTGGTATTACCTACGTTAAAGACGTTTGAACGTATTTTTTCGTCAGGCGAACTCATGATCAACTCCACGGATCTTGCAAGGTCTTCAACGTGGCAGTATGGTCTCCAGAATTGTGGACCCCAAATTTCCTGCTCGCCTGACAGGCACACATTTCGGACAAATTCGTTGACAGTGAGGTCGAATCTAATGCGGGCTGAATGGCCATAAACTGTTGAAAAACGTAAAGCTGTGCTGGCCATACGGGTATCTTTCCTTTCCTTTAAAATATAGTTTTCAAATCCCACTTTCAATTGTGCATACAAAGAAATGGGTCTCAGTTCCGAAGTTTCAGTTACAAAAGATTCTGCATCAGCCATTTTACCATAATTGCTGCAGGTAGAAGCGAATACAAATTTCTCTACGCCTGCTTTCTCTGCTTTTTCAAACAACATGACAGACCCTGTATTATTCACTTCATTAGCCTCATCAGCATACTTGGAACATGCTGGATCTCCAACAATTGCAGCTAAGTGAGCCACATAATTTATTCCTTCCACTGCTTTTTCTACGTCATTTTCGTTTCTTATATCCCCTTTCAAAAATTCGAAGTTTGGATGCTGAATAACTTCTAACAAGGCTTCTCCTCCAAATTTTAAAGAATCAATCACTCTAACCTTATATCCTTTTTCCAATAGTAGTCTTACCAGGACTGAACCAATATAACCAGCTCCACCCGTTACTAAAACACTCTTCATTCATTATTTTTTTAGTTTGTAAAATAGCTTCTCAATTGAATCGGATGAATAATAAATTCATATAAACAAATTGAATTCGTTCTTGCTTAGTCTGCAAAATAACTGATTGTAAAAAAAATAAACAAATTAATTTAAGTTTATTTTAAGCAAAATACCTACAAGAAATATTTTTTTCTTTAATTAAGTGGAAAATTGTTTCTCAAATATTTATTGATCAAAAGACAATAAAGTTCATTAAAATCACTTTTCTTTAAAAATCATGATGTCTTCAAAAATTATTTTTGTGTAAACCATGATGAAGCATAATTTTTTTCTCAAATTTATTCATCAACAAAAAAGGCTGCCTCTTTTTAGAAACAGCCTTAATAATATTAAGCAAACCAGTTTTTTTACTAAATCAAATCATTTTGTTAAGTTCTGTTATGTTTTCTATCCACATGTGTGGATGATAGATTTGGTCAATGTTCAAATCTTGTTTATGGATGTTCCACTCGTTCATCATCATGCCGCAGGTTTGCCAACCTAGCCTTTTTGGGGTTACAAAATCTTTTTTAATGTTGTCTGCTATGTAAATGAAGTTGCTGATTTCCGGATATTTGTTTTGAAAAAACAAAAAGCATTTTTCATCAGGTTTTTGACAACCTGTTTCTTCCGAAATTCTGATGTCATCAAAAAAAGCCGCAATGCTCAAGGCTTCTATTTTGTTTCTTTGAGTGATTGAGCGCCCATCTGTTAAAAGCCCAACCTTAGAAACCGTCGTTTTTATTTTTCCTAAAAGCTCTCTTGTTTGCTCTGGTAAAGTTAGAGTAGGCAGGTGGTTTCTATACTCCGCAACAATTTCTTTAACGGTATAAGGAAAGGAAAATTTTTCTTTCACAATGTCAAAGGTGTTTTCACCTTTAATATAAAGATCAAACATGAAATCATAAATGTCAACGCCGGTAAAGGGTAGCAACAGTTTTGAAATATGCCTGTAAGCACTTTTTAAAAACTCTACTTCTTTATATAAGGTGTCGTCAAGATCAAAAACAACACAGGTTTGTTGATTAATAGTCAGACTCATGAACAATCATTTCAGCATCGTATCTCAAAAGCAGCAGGTTTTCTTCCCAGCCATCAAACCAGTCAACTTTCTTTTGATCAAAATATTCTTCCAGAATCCAACGGATGTAATTGGCTCCAGCCTGGTATGACAGCGGATAGCCGCCACCAAAACGTGGATTAACTTCTATGCCGTAAACACTCTTGTTTTCTTTGTTTAAAAAGACCTGCAACGTAAGGCATCCTCTTGCTCCATCCAGGTGGAGAAGGTTTTTAGTAACGAAGGCGATGAGCTCATTTTTACGGGTAATGCCCTTGTTGATTTCGCCGCTGCGGGTGGCAATGCGAAGGCGTGGAACCACACATTTCAAATCGCCATCGTTGGTATAATATAGGTCAACCGTGTATTCTTCATATTGCTGTGGCGATAAATATTCCATAAACAAGAGCTTGTCATTGCTCAACATTTCCGGGCTTAACTGGTCTGCGTTTGCAATTTTGAAAGTGTTGACACTGCTGCTGCCATCTATTGGTTTAATGAATAACGGAAATGTTAGATTTTGTCTGTCGAGCAGGGCTGGCAACCTGAACCCTTTTTCCAGGAAAAATTCATTTGTAAGCCTTTTGTCCCTAAAAATGCGCACCAGTGATAAGTCTGAAACCAATAATTCTATTCCTTCTTTCCTGAATAATTCCCGGTTTTGTGCATAGAGCAAAAGCTCAGGGTCGAGTGTGGGAATGATAAGCCTGACATCGTTTTCTTTGCAGATAGCCATCATTTCAGAAATGTAGTTGCTATCCGTAAACTTCCCAAGTTTGAAACTGCCGTCAGAACTTCTGCAGGCGGTTGACATTTCGGGTTCCAGGTCGGTGGTCAGGACTTTGGCTTGCAGGCCAAATTTTTCCTTTAGTTCTTTTTTAAAATACTCAACAAGCGACACACGACGGCCTGCCGATGTAATAAGGATATTAGGCATTGACAGTCACATTTTCCGGAATAAAAAATCTGTTTGGAGCGGCTTTGAGGTAAGCATTGTAGTCCATCAACAGGTTTAGCTGGTCGTCATACACATTGTAATGATGTTGCCTGAACAGATCATAAATCTCCTTGTAATTGGCCTGGATTTCGACCATTATTTTGGTTTTTCCGGCACTCAATATTTCTGTCATGCCCAGCAAAACATTGTATTCAAAACCTTCCACATCAATTTTAATGAAATTAGGGACACCAACTTTTTCGTCTTTTATGAACTCGTCAAGTTTTACAATTTCTACTGTCACTTCCTGGTAAGATGCATCTACACCGGCATTTTTCTTATTGCTTTCAAAGCCCTCAAAATCTTTCACAAAAGTGTTGTTTTGCCCGGTCAGCGATTCTATGTAAAATGTTTTTTGCCCGGTCTCATTTCCCACGCCTTTTTCCACAATGCGAACGTTTTGTTTCTGACCTACATTTTTTTTAAGGTAAGGTAGATTGTTTACACCCGGTTCAAAAACAATGACAGAACCTTTGCCGGCAAGCTGGCTGAAGTACAAACAAATGTAACCGATATGCCCACCCACTTCCATGATGGTATCTTTTTCAGAAATCAGTTTTTTGAAAGTTTTCATGGTATTGACTTCCCTGTTTTTTCCATGAAACCAATATCCTTTATGGGCAAACGAATGTAGCCTGACTTTATCGCCTGTGTAGTGATGCGTAATGCTGATGTCTTTGCTAAAAATTTTCAAAACTTTTATGGCAAGTTTTCTAATCATTTTGTTTGGTTTCATGATCGTTTTAGATGGTTTTTAAATTCACAAATGCTAAAAATTAATTTCAGTTTTAGAGTAAATTGTGCATGGTCAGCATGTCATTATACTCCTCAAGAAGCAAGTTCCAGACAAGTTGTTGTTCGTACCTTGACACAATCATTGCTCTGGCATTTAGCCGCAATCTTTCACGCAATGCCTTGTCATATATGAGCCTTTCCATGGCTTTCTTTAAATTGATTTTGTCTTGCGCCGGAATGATTAGACCATTTTTTTCCGGTTCAATAATTTCGTTGCAACCGTTGATGTCTGTTACAATGCAAGGCACATTCATCGCACCTGCCTGCATGATTACGTTGGGGAAACCTTCCCTGTAACTCGGAAAAACAAAAACATCTGTTAGAGCCAAAAATGGCCGCACATCGTCCTGAAAATCTATCCACCTGATTGCAGGATGAGTTTTGACCTGTTGCATGGTTTCTGTATCCAGCGGGTCTAAGTGACTTTCAAAAGGCCCTACCAATACAAGTTTCACATTGCTGTTTTGCTTGTTTATTTCAACAAAGCTGGACACAAGTTCCGCAATTCCTTTATCCCTCACAATTCTGCCAATAAAGCACAAAACAATATCAGTCGAACTTAGCTTCAATTGTTTTTTAACAGCGGCTTTTGCTTCGGCAGAAATGTTTGCAGGATTAAAATAAGAGGTGTCAATCCCATTAGAACTTCCGTTGCCAATTACTTTTATTTTGTTGCCGTTGGTAAATTTATTTTTGACAATAAATTCTGCTTGTCTGAATGAGTTAGGATATACTTTGGAGGCGAAAGCATAAGTAACCTTTTCTACAATCTCCAGCACCATCCTTTTAGGCCCGGTAGCCACCATCAAAGGCAGACCTGCCACTGTGTGCATTCTTACAGGCACACCCGCCAGCCGGGAAGCGATCATGCCCACCAGACCTGCTTTTGGGGTATGTGTGTGAACAATGACAGGCTTTTCTTTTTTGAAAAATTTATACAAACTCCAGATAGATTTCAGGTCGGCAAATGGAGTGATTTGACGTGTCATGTTAATGCCTTCCGTTCGAACCTGTTGCTCCTCATGCACCTTGGCAAGCAGCGGTTCGTCTGCTGCCACGCCTATCATTTCAAAGTGGGCAGACATAAATTTCAACTGTCCTTTTAAAAGCACCCTGAGAGCTTCGGGAACAGTTGTTATTCTGACTAATTTCTTTTGCATAGAAAAATTAAACTTCTATTTCTTTTCGCCAATTCAAAAACAAATTGGCAGAAGAAAAAAGAGACGTGTAATCAATGATTTCTTGATGTAGAGAAAAATGAAAAGATTGATACCAAAGGTAAAGAAAAGTACAGCAATCAATCACCAATAATACTCGTGCCTTGATAAGAAATTCTGGGTTTCAATTTTTTGCCTTTACTATAAAACTCGTTGCCCTGAGAAATTTTGGCATTTTGAATGAGCGATGAAACGCCTTGTGGTTTTTGGTATTCTTCGGGGATAATTATTTTGTTGTTCTTGAAAGAAATGTTTGATTGAATGTAAGGAAAGTAAGAGCGGATAGTGCTTGTACCTGTGTATTCGATCGTGTTATTTTCAATCAGTACATCGTTTGTGGTATCCTTGGTATTTGCCATGATACCGCTGGCAGAGCTTTTTATTTTATTGTTCCTGATAATGACTTTGCTGCCCGGCAGAGAGTTCCAGACAGGAAAGATATTGCTGTTGCCACAATCAATGTCATTGTTTTCTAAAACCACATCTTTTGCAGCAAGCACAATGGCATGTGTTGACTTTGAAATGCCTGCTTTGAAAGTGCAACCGGATATGGTAATGTTGGTGGTAAGTGTTGGCTTGCCCACCACCAGTTGTGAGCCATAGTTGGATTCAAAAGTACAGTTAATGAAACGGATATTGTGTACCCCGGATTTGGTAGCGGTTGGTTCTATGTCCACACCGGCACCAGGTGCATGAAACCCGTAATCACCGCCGGTAAAACCAGTATTTTTAAACGAACAGGTATTGAACTCTGCAGTGTCCAACCTAATGATGGACATACCCTGTCTGGCATTGTTGGACGACATTACATTTGTTGCTTTGAAGTTGAAACAGTCGCCGTTGATGTAAATCCCGTCGGTTTGGGCATGGTGCACGAAGAGATCATTCAACGTTACATTTCTGCAAGAAATAAAATGGAGCAAAAAGCCTCCGGACTCCTTTACATCCTCGTCCCGTGTCATCATGTTTACATTGCCGTTCACCTCCAGGTTATCTATTTCTATGTTACTGCAGTTGTTGAAGGAAAATGGCATGATGGCTGAATAACTGCTGTAGGAATATTTCTTTTTTATGTCGCCTAAGCGACGAAAATTGCCATTCAAAGTAATAATAGCTTCGGTGCCTTTAATTGTAATGCCATTGCAATTTTTGAAGACAATGTCCTCCAAATTGTTGTCCTGCATGTGGTATTGAGCAATGTAATAATTGCCTTTAGGAAAAAATATTTCACCACCGCCGTCCTGGTTTATTTTATTGGCTACTTGTTTCAAAACGGCATAATCATCTGTTACGCCATCGCCTTTTGCGCCATATTTTTTTACATTAATAGCCTGCGCAAACAATAAGGATGATTGCAAAAAAATAAGAGAAAAGAAAATCAAAAATGATTTGCCAGTGTATTCGGATGTCATGATTGCTTGTTTATACTGTATGAGACCTCAACTTCCGCTCCAAGTTCAATCTGATTATTTTAGTTTCTACAACTTTGGAATAGCTATAACAAATGAAAATGAGCATTCCAGGCAAAAACATGTTTCTCATCCTGAGCATAATTCCAAGGTTGCCAAGCGACATGGAAAAAGCCAACGTGCCAATCAATAAAAAAAACACCAGTCCTTTGATAACAAAAGGAGCTTCGTTAAATGTTTTGACAGGCTTCCTCCTCAGAACCATGACACTTAAAATCAATAAAATCAGGTTTTCAAAAGCAGCCAGCAAAGCCGGAAAATTTCGGATGTCAATGAACGTTGGTCTGTAAAGAAATGTGAAGATTTTTAACGGCAATGGATAGTTAGATACATCCACCGAAGAGCCAGTGTGGGCACGGCTGAGGACGCTTACTTTATTATCAGAAAACTGTTCATAGCTGTCAACCGACAGTTCTTCAATCTTGGCATATTCCATCACGGAAGGCAACACAATCGCCCCAACTCCTGCCATAGCCAGAAACAACAATACCCTCTGAAATTTTCCGATTTTATTGTTTAACAGAAAAGCAAGTGAATAGGAAAGTGCAAGAAAAAGAACGATGTGGGGCCGCACTATGTAAGCCAGCAGAAGGGCAAAAATCAGCAGCGGAATCCGTGTTTTCCACTTCATGAGGGCATAAGAAAATGCGCCTACGCAAAAAAAGAGAAGCGTATCCTTTCCCACGGCCACAGCCCAGAAATGCAGGTTTGGCAAAAAAAGAATGGCTGGGAATAAAAAAATATTATTGAACTTGTAGTTGAACGGAATGAGTTCAATGGCTATTTTATAGAAGAAAATAAGACCAATAAAACCAATGAGGGAATAAAAAATGGTGCCAGTGAGAAAATTTAATCCCAAAATGCCCGATGGAATATAGTTGAGCGCATACATGACCTGAGTTCCTTTGCTCTCTACCAAACTTAAGAGAGCCTGCTGCACTGTGATTTTTTTTGCCTCAGTCCAATACTTCAGCGAATCGCTTCCGCCTTGTGCTATTACAGACGAATAATAGGCATAACCAAAAACCAAATGATAAGCCCACAAAAATCTTAGCCTGCCTAAATCCTTTTGAGTGAACTTAAAAAACGAAGGGATTTGCAGGCCGAGGATAACAACGAAGATGATGATGAGCGCATCAACAACCATTTATTATATTAAGGTTATGAGCTTTTAAATTTTTTGACAAAATGATTAGTTTAAAATTTCAATCCACTGTTTGATTACAGAATCAATGTTGAAATTGGCTTTGATAAAATGGCTGGCATTCTGTCCCATTTTAGACAGTGTCTTAGGATCTTTATTCATTAGTTGCAGCATGGCCTCGCAAAGTGCTTCTGCATTTTTTGGTAAGACCATAATACCTCTTTCTTCTTTCATCAATTTAGAAACTTCGCCTACATTGGTCGCTACAGTAGGAAGGTTGTAAAGCATGGCTTCTGTAAGCACATTGGGCATTCCCTCCCATGCGGATGAGGACACGAAAGCATCGGCAGCATGGTAATAATTGATGACATCAGTTTGTTTGCCCAATAATTGAATGTACTTGCCAAGTTGCAATGTTGCGATTTGCTGTTCCATTTTGCTGCGCAATGGGCCATCGCCCAAAATCATTAAAATCCAATCCTGTTTGCCTTTTGCTATTAATTTGCTGCAGGTGCTGATCAACGTTTCATAGTCTTTATTCACTTCAAATCTGCCAACCGCTATCCAGATAAATTTTTGTTCAGTGCCTGAAATTGCATTTCTAATGGCAGCGGCTTTTGGCTTCACAACCGTTTCAATATAGTTTTCATCCTGAATAAGAATTCCATTGTTGATGACGTGCAACGCCCTTGATTCAATGACCGACCTGCTCATAAACTGATCTGCCGCATTGGAAGAATTTGGAATGGTTTTGTAGTCAAATGATTTGGTAAACTTCATAATCTTTTCACGCAAAGGCGAACCAAAAGTGGTATTTCTGATAGAAGTGAAAAGCTTGATTTTGGGAAATAGAATCTTCAACATTCTGCCCGAAAAATTAGCCGGGTAATTGAATGTGACCAGCTTGTCAATTTTTTTTTGCCTGATCAGCTTGACAAGTGCAAAAAAAGCCTGGAGGCTGTACCTGCCCTTATTCATGCCCAGGTTGATCAGTTCTACATTTCCCTGTTTAAGCACATCTTCAAAAGCGAGTGGTTGAATCATTGAAATGACCACTACATCCATTCCTGCTGCTTTCAAACGTGGGGCTATCAGCGATATTTGCCTTTCGGCTCCGCCAAGACCAAGGCAGGGTACAAGAATGCCAATCATGGGGTTCGTGATGATTTTGAGAAAATTCTAAAGGTTAGACAATAGTTCATAGTTGTCATCACAATTTTCCAATAAACCCGATATACTTCCTCTCAAATTCAAAAATCCTAAAATCAACTTTGTTGTTGGTCACATAATCCTTGAAATGGTCGTTGTCCTGAATGTCGTCAAACACAACCAGTGCATCATTAGACAATTTATCTTTCAGACAGTTCATAGCATATGTGCGGCCCGCATAGGACTTGTCAGAGTCGTAGTGAAACAAATCTATACTCCCAACTTCTTTGCTGATTTGCGGCAGGTTTATTTCATCGCCTTTGATGAAAAGATGCCAGTTTTTGCGCAAATCCTTTTCTACCAAAATGCCAATGTATTGCTCAGGATTGGGTATCCTGAAGTAAGGAAAATCGCTGCTAAAAAGCGACCCTACACCATTTTTTGCGATAGCAGAAAGAAATGTTTTACTTGAATACCCTGCGGCTACACCAGTTTCAACAATCGTTTTTGGTTTTTTTAGGATTGTCAAAAAATAAAGGATGGGATAAATGCCGCCCCCGCCCATTGAAAAGGGCAGACTGGAAAGGATTTCTTTAGCATCTTTTTTCAGTGTTTCAGAAAATGATTTAGATGCCGACCAGCAATTTTGGTCAACACTGTTTGCCCATGTTTCAAAATCGGTGGTATTTTTTTTAATCCAGTCAAGATCTCTTGTTTTTTCCACGCCACCTTTCAAACGGGTTAGTATTTTTTTGACCAAAACCATCATGTTCGACGGCGATTTTAATACGAATGAAATGGAATTGAGCAATGAATTTTTCGCCATTTTGATGATTTCAGTTTAAGAATGAATTGTGTTTAGATTTTTTATTTTGAGCTAGTATTTACAAGCATAAAAATTTTTCAATAAAAAGAGTAAACCGTTTATTTGGCAATCAAATCTTCAATCATGAAGTTTTCAGCGTTCACTTCTTTTTTCAAAAATTGTAAATCTTCTGTCCAGTATCCTTCGCACTTGTCGTAGGCACGGGTGCTGAATGCGTAAGATATTTCAATGATTTTTGGCTGCGCATTTTCGTCGTAGATGAAGTCGAAGGCAAGGCTTTGCGTTCCTAAATTTTTGCAGACATCAAAGGAAATTTTGACCATGTTGATGTCTATTTTTCCAATGTCATACTCTATCCTGCCACTGCCTGAAGCCCTGAAATCATTGTCTCTGTTGAGCCGGATAATGCCAAATGCTTTTTTGCCAATGACAACTATGCGGGTGTCAAAATCGTTTTGTTTCAAAAATTTCTGAAAATAAACATAGCCTTTTTCAACGGCAGAAAAGTCTGATAGTTTTTTTCGCCTTATCAAGTATCCATTAACTCTTTTTAAAATATGCAGCGGCGATTTGATGCTTTTCACCATCCGCATTTTTTGGTTCATGTCGTTGAATGTCTTGGGAATGGGCGACACACCAGTCGTAAACATTTTATGGATGAAACTTTTGGCCTCGTCCTTGGTGTTGAGTAGTTGAACATTGCTTGACCCTGCGCCCCTTTTCAATTTTGCTACGATAGGTAGAGGATAAATTTCTATAAATTTCTCCGCATCTTTTTCCTCGAAAAAGACATGGGTTTCTATAATTGGTGCATTGATGCTTTCCAGTGCAAATTTTTGCGCCACCTTATCATCAAAATGCCAGCGGCCGGCAAAATTTGGAAATGTTTTTATGCCCATGCTGTCTGCACTGTTCAGTACGTTGTGAAACGACAGCATGTCTGCATTGACAGAGTGATGAACATGCCACATGAGGTGGGTAGCTTTCTGCTTCAGTAATTGTTTTAAAATGTCTGAATCGTGGCAATCGACCAAAATAAAGTCAATGTTATTTTGCCTGCAATAGGTTGCCCAATTTTCCGAAAAACTTCTTTCGCGGTGATGAATGGCAACCTTTATTGTTCTGTGCTCCGACATGTTGTTTTAATATTGTTTTATCAGTTTAGCAGGGTTGCCTCCATAAATACATTTTGGCGGAATGATTCCTTTCACCACGCTGCCTGCGGTGATGATGCTGCCATTGCCAATGATTGTTCCACCAAGAATAAAACACCCTGCGGCAATCCACACGTTGTCTTCTATCACGATGGGATTGCCATCATCAAAAGTGTTGATCCGGTTTTCAGGTGCATCAAATGAAAGATGGTGACCATTGCCATCTATAATGTGTGTGTTGGCGGCTATGAGGCAGTTGTCGCCAATTTTTATACTATTGAAAGCATGTACACATGTGCCGTGAATCCTGGTATTTTTACCAATAATCACTTGTGCATTGGACTTGTCAGCATACAGTTTGCATTTGCCAAACATGTTGATGTGATATCCACGGTTCATCGAATTGATAGTAGTTCCATCGCCTATTTTTATTACGCCAGATTTTACTTTTCTGATCAGGGGCATTCTCTTGAACAAAACATTTTTGCCCAACTCAATTTGATGGGTTGATTTGATATAGAGCGAAATCAACCTGGAGAGAATGTAATCAAATATTGCCAGCAGCATGTTTTTTGTATTTAAAATACAAACCCAATCCCATCAGATACCGGGTGAAAGAAAGATTGATGGCAGCACCCAAAATGCCAAAGAAACTTACAAGTGGTAAAGCAAGAGCAAAACCAATGAGCGAACTGCGGATGGTGTTCTTCATCACTATTTTATCCTGCCGTTTAATGATAAAATAATTGGTGCCAAAAATGTCGTAAAGGCAAAAACCAAAAATACCGATGGAAAGAACTGCGAGTATAGAAAAGGAGTTGCTGTTCTTAATATTTAAATACCAAAAAATAGGTTGGGAAAATAAAATGGGGAGTGTACTTAAGGTGATGCCAATAATAATCATCAGCTTTTTATATTTCAAAAAAGCATTTTTCTTTCTGTTGAGGTAAGGAAAAAACACCCGAGAAACAATGCCCACCAGTACAATGCAGAGGTCTACTATTTTCTTAATTGCATCATAAATGCCCAGCGTGGAAGTATTGGTGAGAATGCCCAGTAAAAATGTACTTGTATTGTTGTACAACTGCGGCATACACTGGTTCACAAAAATGGGAAAATTGGTTTTTAGTGCATTAATAATAATGCGTGGTGGCAACAATATGAACCTGAGCTTGTATCTTTTTAGCAAAATGATCTGCCCGATGATACCCGAAAAAATGAGGCTACAACTTTGCAGAAGTGGATACTTCCAGTAATCTTCTTTTTGCTTTATAAAAATGAACACACAAGTTGTAACAATGACACTGATAATCAGGTTGAGGACGGTGATATATTTCATTTTCTCCATTCCCTGGAAAAACCAATCAGGGAAAATGGTGTTGCCAATGAGGATGGGAACTGTGAGGAAAAAAATCAACCGTCCTTTGTAAAATGGGGGATAAAGAAAAACAATGGCAGAAATAATAGCGAAAGAAACCAGGAAAAGCAATGTTTTCAGGATCATGACCTTACTGTAAATAAGATCAAGTTTTCGCTTGCTGTTTCTAAAAACTGCCACATCCCGTGTAGCAGTAATTTTGAAGCTATAGTCTGTGATTGAAGTAAAATAGGCGATTAATGAACTTGCCAGCACAATTGCACCATAATTGGCAAGTCCCAACACCCTGAGAATGTATGGCAGGGTAACGAGTGGAAGAACCATTGAGAAAACCTGGAGTGTAGAAAGCGATAAAAAATTCTCAACTAAATTTCTGTTATCTTTATTTTCAAGTTTTTTTCTGAATCTTTTAATCATTAATAGGGGTTAAGCCAGGCGAATTCTTAATTTATTTTTTATTTTTTTTATCATCTTCAAAATATCCGTAACCATAGCTGCTGCCATATCCATAACCATATCCATAACCTTTTTGCCGTTCAATATCATTGACAACCAATGCCAGATGAGGTAGTTTATTTTGTCTTCTCACATCTTCCAATAGCTCAAGTTGTTTTTTGTAAGTAAAACCTTGGCGAACGACAAACAGGCTGATCTTTGAATATTTCGAGAGGAGCAATGCATCTGTAACCACACCAATTGGCGGCACGTCAATAATGATGTGGTCAAACTGATTTTCAAGTTGTTTGAACAATCCCTTTCCTAATTCACTGTTAATCAATTCTGCCGGGTTGGGAGGTATGGGGCCTGATGATATAAAATAAAGAGATTCTATGCCGGGAACTTTGATTGTAAGGTCACTGATGTTTTTAGATTTGTCTGCAAGAAACGTACTGATGCCTTCGGTGTTGTTGAATCCCAGATATTTTGAAATCTTAGGCTTACGCAAATCGAATTCAAGCAGCACAACTTTTTTGCCGCCAATAGCCAGCATGCCCGCCAGATTTAGTGAAACAAAAGATTTGCCCTCGCCGCTCATGCTGGATGTGACCATGATGCATCTGCCGCCTTTTGAGTCAACATTCATGTAATCAAGGTTGGTTCTCAAAAGCCTGAACTGTTCAGCTATCGGGTGTCTTGGGTTTTCCCTTACAATCAAATTATTGGGAAATGGGCTTCTTCCAATCTCGCCTACAATCGGCACTTCTGTAGCTGATGTAATGTCGTTTCTTGTTTCTACTTTGTTGTGAAGTAAATGTCTTATGTATAATATTATGCTCGGAATGAGCAACCCGGCTGCCAATGCTATAATGTAAATAAGGCTTCTTTCGGGCTTAATAGGTGTTTTAATGCTTTTGCCTTTATCCACTATCCGGGCACTTTCCAGATTGGCCGCTTTACTAACCGCGGTTTCTTCCCTTTTTTTTAAAAGATAGAGATACAATTCCTGTTTAAGTTCCTGTTTTCTTGATATTTCGAGAAAGGTTCTTTCTTTTTCGGGAACACTTTTTATTTGATCCGTAAACGCACTTGTATGTTTTTTTAGCTGGCTGAGGTTAATGAGCATGCTTTGCTCTGCAGAGTTAAGTCCGTTCAAAATATTCATCCGCAAATTTGCTATTTGCACGTTCAATTTTTCTACCACAGGATTTTTGTCTGTTGTGGTGGAAAGTTGTCTTTGCTTTTCCAGTTGAAGTGCATTGTAGTTTTCCACCAGTGAAACAAATGTCGGATCCTGCACTGCTAACGTGGCCGGAATTGTACGGGAATAATTTCTGTCATTTTTCAAATAAGATAAAAGCGATCTTAAGACTTCAAGCTGAACCTCTTGCTGAGACTCATCTTTCATGTATTGACTGGTATTCTGAAGCAATAATTGACCTTGCTGGCTAATGTCTGTAATATTATTATTTTGTTTAAAAACCTGAATGTCTTTTTCTATTCCACCCAGTTCTCTGGTTACAAAAATTAACCTGTTATCCACAAACGAAATTGTACTATCGGCAATGCGGTTGCGGTCTTCAGTATTCATTTTATTATAAATGTGAAGTAGCGTATTAACAATTAATTCTCCCCTCGCAGGTATGTGGTCCGTCAATGTAATATCAATTGTGCTAACAGATTTGCTGGTAGGGGCTGCTGTAAATGCATTTTGCAAACTAATAACTGTCTGATCAACAGATGAAATTTTGATAATAATGGGTGCAGATGATTTGGATACATTGTAGGGCAACCTGTTAAAAACAAGACTCCCAAAACTATAATTGACCGTATCGCCATATTTTATTTTTTTACTTTCTTTGCCATCGTTTAATGATAAATAATCATTAGAAAGATTTTTGTAAGTAAACATTTGGTTTAATGACGAAGTGTCGTCCTGACGGGCAATAAGGGTCATTTTAAAAGGCAATTTAGCAAAAAAAACTTCGCTTTGCCTAACCGAGCCCTTTGAAAAATAACTGGTATTTAATTGTAATGAATTGACTGTATTTTCCATCAATGTTCTTGATTTCAATATCTCAACTTCATTGTCAACTGTGCTAATTGGGTTTAGCAATTCCAGGTCAGAAAATATATTTCCCTGGCTTACTTCGCCGCCATTTTTTTGATCTTTAACCAAAATTTTTGCGGTTATTTTATAAATAGGTGCCGCATAGCGTAAATAAATAAATGCAGTAAATAATGAAATGACTATGAACAAAACAAACAACCACCAGAAATAAAGGAATTGCCCGATGATTACCTGGAAGGCTGCATTCTCATTATCCTGTTTTCCCTCGGGGTTGAGTTGTTGTAAATTAATGTCGTTCATTTACTCGTAATTATAATTCTGAAGTATTTTTTTATTTGATTAAACGGGCTAATAGGATAGTAATGAGGCTAATAAGCGAAGTCACAATCGTAATGTTTCGGATAGTTGTGCGGTCACTGTTAACTATTTTGGCTTTGTTAGGCTCCACATACACAAGGTCATTTTGCTGGAGATAATAATTGGGCGATTGAAATAACATAGAGTTATTCAGGTTGAGGCGACTGATTATTTTTTTACCATTTTTTTCCCTTATCAGCATCACATTTTCTCTTTTTCCATAAATGGTGAGGTCACCCGCCATGCCCAACGCATCCAATACGGAAAACCGTTCGCTGGAAATAATGTAATAGCCCGGCCTTGCGACTTCACCTAAAACAGTAATTTTAAAATTTTGAAACCTCATTGTAACAATAGGTTCTTTCAGATAGGTCATTAGTTTGCCCCTGATCAATTCTCTGGCATCCATTACAGTCATTCCTTCTATTTTTACCCTTCCTATCAGTGGCACATCTATTCCCCCATCTTTATCAACCAGGTAAATATTAGGTGTAGGGCCGCTGCCCGCAGGAGTGTTAATATTTGATCCTGGAGTAATGAAGAAAAGATTAGCCTCTGCATTAGGGCTACTGACATTTATTTGCAAAAGGTCATCTGCTTTTATTGTAAGTGCTTTGTAACCCGTGTCGGCCATGGTAATGTTTTGAGCACTATCTGAAATATCCCGAAAATAGGAGTATAAACGCCTGTCAGTTCCGCAGGAACTTATTATAATCAAAAGAATGATCAGGTATCCAAAATGTTTCATGCTATTTTTTAGTAAAGTCTGTTTATTCAAAAAAACTGTTGCTTTTTTGCCGGGAAAATTACATACTCCCTGCCAATCCCAGTTTCGACATTGTATTATTATATTCTTTCCATTCTCCAATGTCCATCCATGCACCTTCGCTTACCGGAAAAACACCAACATTGCCTCCCCTTGCTTTTATTTTTTCTATGAGAAATGTGATGTGGTAAAAAGTATTTTCCGGAATTTCATTGAGCAAATGAGGCTCCAGAATGTACATTCCCGCATTGACCTGAAACGACATTTCGGGTTTTTCTTTAAAAGCTGTCATTTTGCCACCTGCTTCTGTTTCTACGGTGCCATAAGGAATGCTGTAATGCTTTAAAGCAGATACTAGTGTAAGTTCATTCTTGTTTTGAATGTGAAAATCAAGTATTTCACTGTAGTCCTGTTTTATTAAAATGTCGCAGTTAGTGACAAAAAACGTGTCTTTTAGTTTGTCTTTCAATAAATGCAGGCTACCACCGGTACCTAAAGGTTCGGTTTCCGAAAAATAGTGCATCGAATAGGGTTTATCAGGTATTTCATCAAAATACCGTTTGATCATTTCTTTCTTATAATTGACCGATACGAAAAAATCTTTGACACCTGCTTTTACAAAACTATCTGTAATCCATTCTATGATCGGTTTTTCACCTATCGGAATCAAAGGTTTTGGAATAATGTTCGTAATCGGTTTCAACCTTGTGCCCTTTCCACCAGCCATTATTACAACCGGCAAATGAAATTGTGAAATTTCCGGTTCTTCGTTTTCAAATATTTCATCCCAAAACCAGACTTCTTTCAATTCTTTGGAAGGGGTAAGAATGGGCAGAAACTCCATTCTGAATTTTTGCATCAGGTGCTTTAGCTGCTCTTTTGAATCTTCCGTACTTCCAAGCCTTATATTTTTTCTTAAACAACTTTCCAAAGATTCATTCAGATTTAAACCTTTAATAATGGCTCTTTGAACATCGCCAATACTTACAATGCTATGAAAAGAACCTTCTTTGAACACAAGCAAAAGCTTGCAATCCAATTGATCCATTTGCTTTAAAGCTTCAACAAGAGTACGATTAATGTCAATGCTTCTTTTTTCTATTTTTTCTTTATTAGGCATAATGAATCAGTTATAAATATGAAACTAAACTTAGTTAAAAAATCAATTGTAGAAACTTTAAAATTTCTTTTTAAAACGTACTTTGATAAATAGCTTCGCTATCCTCAGTCCCATTTTATGGATAATGCGGAATAAAAAAAGGCAAACGCTAAAACAAGCATTTACCTTTACGCTAAAAACTAATATGAAAACGGACCGATTTTTAAAAAAATATCTATCAAAACAATAATGGTTGTTCTCGCTTAATTGCGGCAAATATAAGGCATTAATTAAAACGGCAAATTTGAATCATTGTTTCCCCATTTGCAACGAGGAAAGTTTTACAAAATGATCATTTTTAAGAGATCATAAAAAAATGATCAATTTTTGATTTTTTTGAAACTTATTTTCATAAAAAAATGCAATTAGTTGACTATCGGTTTTATTAATTTACTTTGCCCGAAAATTTAGTTTTAAGGACTTTCAATTTGCAATAGTATATGAAAATATTAGTGACTGGCACGGCAGGGTTTATAGGATTTCACCTGGCTAGCAAATTATTAAAAAGAGGGGATGAAATAGTAGGCTTAGATAGCATTAATGACTATTATAGTGTTGCCCTTAAATACGATAGGTTGTTACATCACGGAATTGAAAAAGATGAAATAGAATATAACATTTTAATAAAAAGCAACAAATATTCAAATTATTCATTTATTCAGCTTCAGATCGAAGACAAAAAAAATCTTGATTTATTATTTCAAACCCAACAATTCGATATTGTAGTCAATTTGGCAGCGCAGGCTGGCGTTCGTTACAGTCTTACCAACCCGCAGGCATATATTGACAGCAACATTATTGGATTTACCAACATTTTGGAATGCAGTCGGCATTACTCTATTAAACATCTTGTGTACGCCAGCAGCAGCAGTGTTTATGGTTTAAATGAGGGAGTACCCTTCTCTACATCGTCCAATGTGGATCATCCTATGAGTTTGTATGCGGCTACCAAAAAGAGCAATGAACTGATGGCACATGTTTACAGTCATTTATTCAACATCCCATCTACAGGCTTACGTTTTTTTACCGTTTATGGTCCATGGGGCCGACCTGATATGGCATTATTTCTTTTTACAAAAGCGATCCTGGCTGGCGAGCCTATCAATGTCTATAACAACGGCGACATGGTCAGGGATTTTACCTATGTTGATGACATTGTGCAAGGCATTGAACACGTCATTGACAATCCACCAAAAGGAAATGAAACATGGAACCCTAAGCAACCAGATCCGTCAACTTCAAAAGCTCCTTATAAAGTTTACAACATAGGCAATAATAACCCTGTAAAACTTCTTGAATTTATTGAAGCAATAGAAGAAGAATTAGGCATTACTGCAGAAAAAAACCTGCTTCCTTTGCAACCCGGCGATGTGCCAGCCACTTACGCAGATGTAAGCGACCTTGTTGCTGACCTTCATTATAAACCCGATACAAATGTGAAGGACGGCATCATCAACTTTTTAAAATGGTACAGAAGTTATTTTTCCGTTTGAGTAGAAGATTATTTCAAAAAATCTCCGTCAATTATAAAAAGCAAAGCACCGCCTTGCGAAGCAGAACGATGGCTACTGAGATTGTCCGATACAATATAGGTCATTTCCTTGGTCAGAATCGTCTGCTCACCATTTTCCATTTCACTGATGAACTCGCCTTCCACACATTGTACTACATGCCCTTTTTGACACCAATGGTCTGCAAGATAGCCTGGTGAATACTTTACCATCCGTAGCCGCAAACCCGGCAACTGAACGGTTTTCCAAAACGAAGTGCCTGTTATGCCACGGTGTTCCGTTTTTTCTACTGCAGCCCAATTGATTGTTTGGAAAGGAATAGGAGCCATGTGTGTTTTTATAAAATTAAGAATTTATTTCTTCAATATATTATTTAAGTCATTACCAATAAACCAATAAACCAATAAACCAATAAACCTCCCTAATCCTTCCCCAAAATGACTGGTGTTTTTCCATTCATGATAATAACCTTTGCATTTTGTGAAAGGGCTATTTCCTTCATGGCTTTTATCTGCTCATATTGCAGTTGATTACTGGTCAGACCTGTGTTAATAATTCGCTGATAATCTGCTATACCCTGCGCCTCTACACGTTTGCGTTCTGCTTCTTGTTTTTCTTTTTGCAAGACAAAAAACATTTTTTGCGCATCCTGTTCAGCATTTATTTTTTCTTCAATAGCTGCTTTCACTTTATTGGGGAGGGTAATATTTCTAACAAGTAGCTGTTCCAATTCCAGACCACGTTGCTTAAAACTGCTTTCAATGTCTTTATAAATCCGGGTTTGAAATTCATCACGTTTTACACTGTACAAATCAATGGCTGTATAGTAAACTGCGTTATCTCTGATTTTTGTACGTGTTACTGGGCGAACAATTTTGTCCCTAAAGTCAAGTCCCGTCTCTTTAACCAGTTTTGGCGCCTCCGCTGCCTGAACCCGGTACAATACGGTCAGGTCAATGACAACCTCCAGCCCATCGGAAGTCAATACTTTAATAGCATCATCGCCCAGTTTGTCGCCCTCATCATGTACAGCACTCATGGTGTAATTTTGGGTCCGCACATCTATCTGATTCACATCCACCAGAGGATTAATGACATGAAGACCGCTCCTAAGCACAGTGTTGTCAACTTTTCCAAACAGGGTTTGTGTGCCTATTCTGCCTGCATCTATCTGCACAATACACGATGAAAAAATGCCGAGTGCAATCAACAGAAAAGCAACAATTCTAACGGTTTTTGTATAATTTGGTAAAGGCTGT
>JAYTGA010000268.1:0-12077 GCA_043733905.1 Segetibacter sp. | reverse complement strand
CAGCCAACATTATTCTAACAAACCGCCGTATGCCGAACGGCACGTACGGTGGTGTGAGAGGACAGGTAGCGAACTAATCGCTACCTTCCTACTCGATTGTGCTTACTCAACAATTGCCGGATTTTCTGTTCTATTGTAAAACAAGGTCTATGTTGCTGCCATTTTTAAAATTGCCTTTGACCCAAACGGAACAACCTTTTACATTTGGCAATGACTTACCCAAATATTTTTACAGACTTGCACTATTCCCATACAAATAACTCTGAAATCCGATGAAAGCATTTCTGATGACAGGAATGCTACCAAGTTCTTTTTTAGCATCTGCAATAGCGTGATATTTCAAGATCAATAAGTCGCCGATTTTAGTATCATCCAATTCTTCAACACCCTGTTTCACATACTGGGTTAAAACAAAGTTTAAGAACTCCTGTTGTTTTGGGTCGTAATTGTTTAAATGAATTTTTGCTTTATCTGCCCGTACCGTTCTTTCAATAATGTCCACATGAAAGGCAACGTATGCCAGCACATCATACAAGTCGCTATTTTCAGCATGTAGTATTTTTTGAAATTCTTGTAGTTGTTGCTTGGCAAATCCTTTATCAGAAAGTTCGTCTAATAATTTTTTTCTTGTATCAGGTCTGCTCCAAATGGTTCTTAGTTCATCTTCATTTTTGAAAAGTTCAGGCAATGTTCCAAAAAGGGATTGCAAAAATTCTGTTGCAGAAATTGGTCTTCCGTCCGGGCTCCAAAAAGATGTACTGACCATATGTTGAAACTGCCTTACTTTTCCGTCGGCCAATTTCACCTTTATCATTCGTGTCGGCGGATCATCGCAACGGCAATTTTCATAACCGCAAACAGGACAAGGGTCTTTAGGCTCTTTCATGCAGATGCAAGGTGATTGTCCGCATTGGTCGCAAGGTTGCGGCTTAGGTCTTGGTACCGTTGGTTCCGGCTCTTCTGGTTCGCCATCCCATTCAGGATCGCTGAAATGGTGGTGGGCTTTTACAAAATCATAAATGGTGAAATAGTCTTTACCATCAAATAGCCTTGTTCCCCTCCCGATGATTTGTTTAAATTCTATCATGGAGTTTACAGGACGAACCAGGACAATATTTCTTACTTCGGGTGCATCTACACCAGTACTTAATTTTTGCGATGTCGTAAGAATGGTTGGAATGTGTTTTTCATTGTCCTGAAAATCCCGCAAATGTTGTTCACCTCTTTTTCCATCGTCTGCTGTAACACGATGACAATAGTTCGGATTGGTACTGGTAGCATATTGATTAATCAAATCCCGAATTGCCAAAGCATGCAACTGTGTGGCACAAAAAACCAACGTCTTTTCGTTTTGGTTCAGCAGGCTCATAAAAATCTTTACACGGTATTCTTCCCGCTGTTTAATTTCAATGACACGATTAATTTCTGCTTCGGTGTAGCGCCTGCCTTCCTCTATTTCTCCTTCCAGCACCGTGTCATCACTGGTAAACACGTACTCATCAATGGTGGTGTCTACCTGTTTTACTTTGAACGGTGTTAAGAAACCGTCATTGATACCATCTTTAAGCGAATAAGTATACACAGGTTCACCAAAGTATTTATAAGTATCAATGTTGTTTGCTTTTTTACTTACACGTTTTGGTGTGGCTGTCAAACCTAATTGCACTGCGGGTTTAAAATATTCCATGATAGCCCGCCAACTGCTTTCATCATTGGCTCCGCCACGGTGACACTCGTCTATGATAATTAAATCAAAAAAGTCTTTTGGGTAATCGCCAAAGTATGGTTCGACAAGCTCACCAGCCTTTGTAATTCCATCAACCTTTGTCTTTTGTTCTGATTTGTTTTCTGAGAGCTTCTTTAATAATTCAATATCCTGCTTTATCAATGCAATTTTCTTGGCTCTACTCCATTTTTGAACCTGCTTTTCCCTTTCGAATGCCTTGTCTATTCGGTCAAAAGCTTCATAATAAACCAATTTAACCGGTGAATGAAGTTTTGTATATTCTGCACCTTCGCCAATTTTATGTTGTTCAACTCTTCTTTTTAACTCTTTTGTGCTTCCTGTATAAAAACTTCCATCTTCACATTGAAGAATATACATAAATCCTTTAGCAGCATCATTTATGGCTATCTCATCAAAATCTATATTCTCCTCTATCTGTAAGGTGGGTGAGCTTGTCGAACCCCCACTCATAAAGGTTTGGAAGATGGTAAAAAATACACTTCCGTTCTTTGGCACTTTGCCTTTCTTTTTTATGTCTGCTGGATTGATGCGAACCAATGCATCTTCTTCAAATGCAGAAAAGGCATTAAATGCCTGGTCGGCTAATATATTTCTATCGGCTAAGAATAAAATGCGAGGGCTTTTTACACCGTCCTTATTGATGTTCCACCTGGCCTGGAATAGTTTCCAGGCAATCTGGAAAGCGATAGCTGTTTTCCCCGTTCCGGTGGCAAGTGTCAGCAAGATGCGCTCCCTGTCTGCTGCAATAGCTTCCAACACCTTTGTGACTGCATTTTCCTGGTAATACCTTGGCTGCCACGTGCCGCCCCTGTCTTCAAATGGAATGGAAAGCAACTTGTCACGCCAAACGGCGGCCATGGGTTGCAGTTTGTTTTGCTCGCCATAAAGTAGCTCCCATAGTTCGTCTGGTGTTGGGTAGGTTGCTACATCCCTTTCCACACCACTATGCATGTCTATGCCGTAAATTTGTAAGCCATTGGTGCTGTAGGTAAACCTGACCTGTAACCTGCCTGCATAGTCTTTGGCTTGCCCAACCCCTGCTGTATAATATTTGTCGCTTGCCTTGGCTTCTATTACGGCAAGGTTGCGGTTTTTGTATTGAAGAATGTAATCTGCCTTATCAGGTTTACTGCGCTGACCATGCCCCATTAGCCGCCCTTTGTTTATGGGAAACTCCATGCGTATGCGGCTACCCGCCACCACGCCCCAACCGGCTTCTCGAAGCGCAGGGTCTATCAGTTCGGCTTTGGTTTCGGTTTCGTTCAAGTATGGGATATTTAGTGGTTTTGATCGTGCCTATCCATTTCCTTTTTTATTTGCAAAGCCACTTCTTCAGCCTGGTCTTCTGTTACTATCTCCACTTTGAGTGTGCCTGTTTTTACTTTAAGATACTCATTTATAAACGGAATAAGATCTTTATGTTGTTCGGACAAGGATGTCAGGAGCATCAAATGCAAAGGTTCATCGGATTGTTGAAGTCCTTTGAGTTTTCCTGCCCATGTATATACTTTATGACGGACCGAATCTCTCTCCTGTAAAACAAATGATAAAGGTTCATAACAGTGCCATATCTCATTTTTCCACGACTTGTCAAATGAGATTGTATCCTTAGGAATTTTGACTGTATGCTCGCTGAGTCTTTTGTCTATTCCATATTTGTCGAAGTATTGCTTGTATTTCATTCTCCAGACATCTTCATCAAGTAAGCTGTCTTTTTGATTTTTACCAAGCATGTACTTCTCCACCTGTGAGCTAAACAAATCCTCCAGTGCAGCCTCCAAACTTATGTCGATAGCCGCGGCCGGGACTGTCAATCGTAGCGCACTATCATCTTTTACCCAAATGGAAGCTGTCACTTGCTCCAGTTGATCGGGTGGTGTAAATAGTTCGCTTAACTCTTTGCTAAGTTTGTTAACCCTATAGTTAAAGTTGTTCAACACCTTCATGATCCATTTTCCGTTTGCATCAGGAAACATGTGGGTGATTCTATGGTAACGACTAGTGATTTTGCAAGCTAAAAAACGCTCAGCCTTTGAATACACAACAACACCCACATTCACATACTCACCTGTGAAATGATCGTGCATGTACCTTATTATCTGGTATTGATATGGCTTCATAAAGCTACGGTTTTATTGAGTGATTGGGTAAAGTCGGCATGGTTTTCTACTATTGATGTTAGGTAAGGTGCGATAGCCATTACTTGTTCATCTATCCACTCACCTGGTAGCAAATTATGTACCTTGCTCCAAAATTTGGTATCAAAACGCTGCAACATGGCTACTTGTTTTGCAAAGTCTGGTTTTAACTCCCGGAACATTTTGTAAAAAAAGTGCATTTTGTATAAATCCTGATCGGCATCGTTTAAAATCCAAGGGGT
The DNA here is from genome assembly GCA_043733905.1 of Segetibacter sp. Lineage (GTDB taxonomy): Bacteria > Bacteroidota > Bacteroidia > Chitinophagales > Chitinophagaceae > Segetibacter. The sequence continues at coordinate 7,950 of JAYTGA010000268.1, read as the reverse complement.
CTGATTTCTTAAAAATGGTAATACGCGGACAAATGAAAACGCCAACTCGTGGTCGTATATGAGCAGTTTTGAACCATTTGATGCAATATTGTCTTTTTGATGCCCCCTGTCTGTATTTGCAATAAACAAGTCAAAAACATAAATGAGTTGTGCTATTTCTATAAATCCATCAGGAAGAGAAAATGCAACCGCTGGAATTTTATCAAAACCTGGTTGATAAATGGTTGCAAAATTAATTCCCAAACTTTGACGAGCGGTTCTATATCCGTCACGCCCTTTCATTGCAGTTTCGACAAAGTCTGTGGAGAGATTAACTAATGCCGGAACAGCAGCGGGCAGTTCAAGTTCCATCGCCATCCAGCCAGCAATCAACTCAAAAGCAGAGCTAGTAGTCGTCATGCGGTCTGAGCGTTTCATTTTAACCACATACTGCCCTCTTTGTGCCGTGCTGGTTTCGACAGCCCAGACGGCCAATGGCAAAGTAGTGCCCGTTGTAAACAGGTCGAATGTGCGAAGTGCCTCTGCTACTGGCAGTTGATAGCCAGTGTCTGTTATTTTGTTCATTCTGCCATGGTTTTTTCCGTTACCAACTCCCCCTTAAACGCCTTCTCCAAAATACTCTTTTTCAACTCTTCCAGGTCTCCTATTTTTTGTTGGTAAATGCTTTCTAATTTTTGGGTTTCGGTGAACATTAAATCAATGTTATTGACAACTTGTTCTTGTTCTTTTAAACTAGGAAAAGGAATAAGAATTTCCTTCAGAATTTTTGCTGCCGGGACATTTGGAATAGCCGCACCACCGGAGTAATCAAAAATTATCTTTAGAAAGATGCTACTTCTTAGCCAGTGTTTTAAAAAGTGCGCACTTACATTTTTCTTCGGTGTTAATTTCAATAATGCTTGATTTATTATTCCTCTTTTTATTCCTTCCGGAACAATAGCAACTCTACCTAATGTAACACCTGAACAACTCATAATTATATCGCCAGGTTTCAATTCAAATCTTATCATTTCATTGAATTTTGTTTCATCTATGAAATAACGAAGCTGATTGAAATGGTCGTGAATGGCGTGCTTTTGCTCGTAAACTACAAAGCCATCTTCCTTAAAAATATTCTTTTTCAAACTCCCACCGAAGGGTCCTCTTACAAAATCACATAGGTCTCCCCATTTCTTCTGCTCCCAATTATTATCTGCGTTCTCAAACACCCCCTGCAAGTAACTCTCAAACACCCCTTTTGCATTTTGCAGGTTTTGTTCGGCATTGGCTTTGGTTTTGGCTATGGCAGCAAAGGCTTCATCTAAAATGGCGACAATGCGTTGTTGCTCGGGGAGAAATTTGGGATAATTAATATAATATTCATTTTTCAATTTGGTTCTCGACAATTCTGTTTGTCCTCCACAACCTTCACCGCCCTTGGCAATATCTTCTTCTATACTCGTCATCGCATAGCCAAAGAATCTATAATAAAATAATTCTTTTTTTGGACGTACGATAGTAACATGCGAGTCTACTGTGGCATTTGTTTCATCTTTAACTTGTGCTACTCGTCCTAATGTTCCCGTACCAGTGGAATTAACTAAAACATCCCCAAGTTGGATAAGTCTTTCTTGACTTACTTTTTTTGAATTGGCATCATGCAGCCGTCCAAGGTTATAATTCACATTGTGATCTCTGATACACTTTTGATTTAGTACCATGAGACCGCTTTTATCAACATACTTTGGTGATATTCCTCGGGTGATAAGGGAGCATACATCCCCTAACTTCTTAACTTCCCAATCCTTCCTCATATCAATTCCATTATCGAGTTCAAAATATCTGCACTTTCTTCATCCAATGTTTTCATTTCTTCCAGTATTTCCTGTGGGCTGCGCAGTGCGGCGGCTTCAGGCTTGTTGGGGTTTTTTACACTTAGGTCATAGTTGTGCGTTTGCACGTCGGCTATGTGGTTGCTCCAGCTTTTTTCTGTTTCTCCGGTGCTTGAGCCTGCCGAAAGCTGTTTTTGCAATGCAACAAACTCCTGCATGTCGGCATCATTCAGCGGGTTGCCCTTGCCCATATTTCTGCCGGGTTGCAACTGGTAATACCATATCTTTTCAGTGGGTTCTCCTTTGGTAAAAAACAAGACCACCGTTTTGACTCCGGCACCTAAGAACGTGCCGCCGGGCATGTCCAGTACCGTGTGCAGGTTGCAGCTTTCCAACAAATGCTTGCGCAAACTAACAGAAGCATTGTCGGCATTGCTAAGAAAGGTGTTTTTAATCACAATACCTGCCCGTCCGCCTGCCTTTAGGCTTTTTATAAAATGCTGTAAGAAAAGCGATGCTGTTTCGCTTGTTTTTATGTCAAAGTTTTGCTGTACTTCCGGCCTTTCCTTGCCGCCAAAAGGCGGGTTGGCAAGTATAATGTGGTAACGGTCTTTCTCCTGTATGTCTCTTATGTTTTCGGTCAGTGTGTTGGTGTGTACAATGTTGGGCGCCTCTATACCGTGGAGTATCATGTTCATGGTACCAATAATGTAGGCAAGGTTCTTTTTCTCTTTGCCAAACAAGGTGTTTTCTTCCAGCGTTTTTAAATTGCCGGTTGTTTTCTCCATGCGGTCATATAGGTAAGTGTATGCCTCGCATAAAAAGCCGCAACTACCACAAGCCGCATCATAAATCTTTTCACCAATCTTCGGGTCAATCACTTCAATCATCGCACGGATCAATGGTCGTGGTGTGTAATACTGTCCGCCATTGCGTCCGGCATTACCCATGTTTTTGATTTTGGTTTCATACAGGTGGCTTAGTTCATGCTTGTCGTTGGCACTGTGAAAAAGCAATTCATCTGCCATGTCAATAATCTCACGAAGGTTGTAACCGCTCTTTATTTTGTTATTGAGTTCACTAAAAATCTCCCCTATTTTGTATTCAATAGATTTAGGATTGTCCACCGACTTTAGTTTAAATTCGGCCAGGTAAGGGAATAACTTTAAGTCCACAAACTTAACAAGATCTGGCCCGGTCATGGCTTTGTGGTGGTCAGGTTTGTCATCGGCTGTTTTAGGCGCAGCCCAGTTACTCCATCGGAAGTCTTCATGCAGAATGAAGTTGTATGATTTCCCTTCAAGACCTGCTTCGTCTGCTTTTTCTTTTTCCAGTTCATTCAGGTAGCGGAGAAACAACACCCATGAAGTTTGTTCGATGTAATCCAGTTCGCTGTCTGCACCAGCATCTTTATAAAGTATGTCGTCTATATTCTTAAAAGTCTGTTCAAACATGTTGGTTGTGTCTAATTAATTATGAGTTTCAAATGTAAGTGTTGCTGTTGAGAAAGGTGGATTATAAATGAGTTCCCGGAATTTCTCACCGCCACAAACACCTCACAATCCCCGCTGCAACTGCTGCTCGTTAGCAATATGCCCCATCATGATCTGCCATTTCTAAGCCTTTATAAATGAATTAAATGTGTCTAAGCTATGAAAAACATTGATTTGACATCAAACAAAAGAGCCACCCAAACGATCAGTCTGGACGGCTCTTTTAAATGGTTAATTGGTTAATTAGTTTATTGGTTAATTTGTCAACAAACTCTCAACCTTCAACTCTCATCCCTAATTCTTCATCTTCACCCCTTTCACAGTTTTGACTTCATCGCCTTGTCTTACTTCTATCGTGTAGATTCCGTTGGCTAACTTTTCACCAAAAACAAATGATTGGTCTGCAAGTCCTTTTTCACTGTAAACCTTTCGGCCTTCAGCATCAAGCACCCTGATGTATACAGGTTTAGCACTCTTGCTGTGTGCAATCAGTGTAAAGTTATCGCTGCTTGGGTTGGGAGATAGTATCACTTTCAAAGAAGACGCTTTGCGGTTATCACCAGTCACTGCTTTAGCAATTTCTCCTCTGCAACCTGTTGGTGCAGGCATGGCTATGACAAGTGTACGGGCAAGACAGCCAAGTGAATCTTTGATATAGCCATAATAATTACCTGCTGTGGCAACACTAAACGTGCTGTTAGTTCCATAAACAGTTGTGTTCAGTTTGTAGAGATAAGGAGGATTGGATGGTCCACCCGTTTTAATCACTGTAATAGAACCCGGAGAAGTACAGCTTATGTCTGTCTTGCTAAATGAAAGCGTAATAGCTGCCGGTTGCGGCACCATGGCAGAAATGCTGCCAACACATCCGTTTGCATCCTGGATGTAAACCTTGTAGGTCGCACCTTTGATATTGCTGAATGTATTGGTGCTGCTAAATACTCCTGCTGTTCCTAACCTGTATTGATAAGGGGGAACACCATTAATTCCATTAACAGTTAGCGAAGCTGTGGCGGTACCGTAGCAAATTGCACTGGTGGCGGAATAAGTAGCACTGACAGCTACAGGCTGCCCAATCACAATGCTGCCCGATGACACCTGGCAACCTCTTGAATCCATGATATAAACAACATAAGTACCTGCCATCAGGTTATTGAATGTATTTGCTGTACCAAAACTACCTGTTGTTCCCAACCTGTAAGTATAAGGTGGTAAGCCATTGGCGGCTGTTACAGTCAAAGAACCTGTGGCAGTGCCGTAGCATGTTGCATTGGTTTTAACAAAAGTAGAAGTAATCTTAGGATACTGGCTGATCAGCATGTATGCTGTAAATGCCGTGCAACCAATTGAATCCAAAATATACACTCTATAATTACCTGCTTTTAACCCACTAAAAGTATTGGAAGATTGATAAACACCGGTGGTTCCAAGCTTATAAGAATAGGGAGGAATTCCCCCGCTTACATTGACCGACAAAGAGCCGTTTGTTGACCCAAAACAAATACTGTCTGTTTTGGTAAATGTGGTGGTCATTTTAGACAAATGAAGAACCAGTTTAGCAATAGAATCGCAGCCGGCAGCATTGGTAAATGTTTTGGTGTAAATGCCTGATGCAGTATAAACAGTGCCATTCCATGTGTATGATGTGCCGCAGATACCGGTATCAAGTGTGCTGGAGCTGGTTTGGTTAACAGTCAGTATGGCAAGTGCAGATTCTGTGGAACAACCATTGTCGGTAACAACGACAGAGTAACTTCCTGACAAATTAGCTGCAAGGGTAGAACCTGTTTGTGCCGGTGCAATGGCTGCTCCATTTCTTCTCCATTGATAAGAAGGCAAAACTCCGTTTGTAACAGCAGTGAACGTGAAAGGCAAACTGTTTGAGCAAACAACAACAGGTCCTGCCGGGCTAATAGATGCCGTAGGTGGTGTTTTTACAGTCATAGTGGTTGAGGCTGTTATTGTTGCCTGTGGCGACTGCGCATCTTTGACTGTTACTACATAATTACCAGAGTTTGCAGAACCCACATTGGCAAGTGTAGGATTTTGCAGTAAACTTGTAAATCCGTTTGGCCCTGTCCAGCTATAAGTATAAGGTGCTATTCCACCAGCAGCACTTGCTGTCAGGTTGAGTGTAGCACCGGCACACAATGGACTATTATTGCTTGCTGTGGCAGTGAGTGTTGGTATATTATTAATGGTAAGCGCAAACGTTTGTGCAGCACTGCTGCAGGTTCCGTTGTTGGCTATCACCGTCACATTGCCCGATGTGCTGCCAAGTGTTACAGTAATAGAATTGGTAGTGGCACCTGCGGTAATTGTGCTGCCAGTGGGTACAGTCCAGGTATATGATGAAGCACCGCTGACAGGCGAAACAGAAAACACCTGGCCCGTGGCACCTGCATTGGCAGGGCTGACACCGCTAATGGCGCCGGGTGTGGGCGGTGGTGTGCAAATGCCTGCCCACCATGTGCCCCAAAGGTCAAAACCACCGGAAGGTGGACGGGAATATTCCTGCACAGTCCAGAAATCCATGTCGTTGTTAGGATCAACAGACACCGATGTATAATCGCCCCAGCGGTTGCTGCTGCCGCCAAAGGTTTTGAAATATGGTGCTTGGCCTGCTTTATAAACAAAGTCGCTTTGAAAAGTATTGACCGGGTCACTGGCCATGCGCAGTGAATAGCAGGCACTTGGGTAAATGTTGGCACTGAATTTTGCGCAGCCAATCATGGCATCGTTGTTCTTGTTGACATCAATGCAGGGAAATGCATAAAAATTGGCTCCGGAAGCATCGTCTATGCGGCCACGCTGCTGCACCGCACCACCGGTGTTTAGCTGCCACCATTGCACCGCACTGCGGGTAGGTGCTGCGGCTGGTAAAAACACGGTATGTGTACACCAGATGCTGCCATTGCGATAAATGGTTTTTTGCATCCTTGCATCGTTGTTGGCTACTTTGTTGACACTGCCCAATTGGGGTGCAGAATTGGTGGCAGATGGACCATCTGACCATGGGTTGGGTGTGCTGGCTAATGTGACCCCAGACATTACTTCTGAACCTACGGCACCTGTAATGGTGTAGAAGCCGATGTAACCACTGCCACCGGAATTACCAGTGTAATCCTGGGTGAGGTACATAGTGGAAATGGTATTGTCGTAAGTGATGGCAGGCACTACCGTAAAAGCATTGGCATTGGTAATGACAGTGACACCCGGTGAACCGACACCGGCATAAAGGTTGGCTTTGTTGAAAACAAATACTTTAGCAGTGCTGTAGCTGCCACCGAGGGTAAACATGTTGCCGCCTACCACTATCCAGTTTTTGTTGAAACCGATGCTGGGATAATCGAACCAGGTAGTATTGCCCGCATCAACATCAATAGAATAAAGATTCCAGGAACCGGTGGGATTGCTTGTTTGCGACACGCCTATCACAATGCTGGAACTGGCAGAAGCAGCATTGGCGCAAGCCACCACAGTCCAGCGGCTGTTGTAAGGGTCGTAAAAAACTTTAGGGTCAAAGGTGCTTGGATTGCCCAGTGAAGCAAAAAAGGCATTGAGCGAAACAGTACTGAGAGGAGTGCCTGTGCGGTCGCTGATTCTTACAAACGAATTGAGCGCAGTCATGACATGGTTAGGACCTACCTGCCCGCCCACGTCTGGCGGAATGACGCTGTTGATGTCGTCTATGCCGTTGAAGTTGATGATGGGTGAAAACGATGTTTGGGCGTTTCCGCCAGGTGCGTTTTTTTCAACCGTCTTTGTCTTTATTTTACCGTAAGAGTCCTGCATGACCTTAGCCCCTTTAGGTATTTTCAGTTTGGGAATTCTGTCATTTTCTTCCTCTTCTTTTCCTCCTTCAAATACATTGGCACCTATTCGCCTTTCGTTGGGGTCGGCAGGGTGCATTTTGCTAAATGCTTCAATGGTGGAAAACGAAACGGTAGCCGACTTGCTAACCGTGACTTTGGTTGCTTTTTTTTCTTGTGAAATGGCACTGCCCCAGAGCAGCAAAGCCATTGCAAATGCGGGTAGCCAACGATAATTCTTAAAACTGCGGTGCATAATTTTTTGCATAAAACAAGTGTTTTTGGTAAATAAATAATTTTATTAGAGAGGATAGTTGGAGGGTAAAAAGGATGTAAATGTAGTATTAAATCTTAAAAATAGGTAGATTTAAACCCAATGTCATTAACTTAAGATTTTGGTTGTTGTTTAGTATTTTTATGTTTCCTTTATTAAGATAGAGGCTTCCTCTACCGAAAATAACGAAACATCATTATTATCGCATTTAATCACCACACTAAATACCACCATTCAAGATGCAATATTCATCAGCGAACAAAAGGACGGCGAAACGTCCTTTTCAAGAGATAGGGTGTTCACCTTCCAGGTGTTGGTTTGTTTTATGATGACCAATCTGCAAAAGGGTTTGCAAAGAGAGATTGCAGCCTTTTCTGAAGCCATCCAAAGCGAAGGCGGCAGTATGCCCGAAGTAAGCAAATCAGCTTTTTGCGAGGCACGCAAAAAAGCTGAAACCCACGGCCTTTGTGGAGTTGAGCAAAATCATCCACCAGGAGTTTTACGCAAGTGGCGAGGCATTGCAATGGAAAGGCTACAATCTTTTTGGCATAGACGGCAGC
>JAYTGA010000267.1:0-18683 GCA_043733905.1 Segetibacter sp. | reverse complement strand
CAAAAAATCCATTTTTTTCATAAAAAAATCCTGTTAATCCCTTCTATCCGTGTTATCCGTGTTCCAAAATATGCTTCAAATTGATTCATGCAACAATGCAATCAAAACCTATAAGGTTTCTAAAACCTTATAGGTTTGGCGGTTCTCTTTGGCAATTACCTTATTATCTTAATAGCAACGTTGCGACCATGTGTTATTTCAACCTTATTAACTTATCTGGAGTATAAATAGGGTAATAAGGTTTGTCGGACAGGCACTAAATGAATGTTACTAAGGTAATAAGGTTGCCTGCAATATAGCTAAGTTGTCCTGCTGATTGTTGGTAGTTTTTTCCTAAAAAAATAATGGACATTTTCGCTTTGAAAAAAGCTCAATAGAATTACCCAAAAGTACAAGAGTGCGACGCAACAATGTCTCCCACAATGAACTAATGTTGGGACACAAAAAATAAAACATGGACATCATGTAAAGACGAACCCTGACAAAAAAACAAAACCCGCCAACGGCGGGTCTGTTAACAATTAATAATTGACAATTAATAATTGCTCAGTATTTCTCCTTTTGAAATCCCCATGTCCGGCGTATTTGCTCAAAGGTGTCTGGATAGTTGGCCTCTATGAGTAGCAGCAGGCTGTGCAGCACCCGGCGCAGGTTGGTCCGCATTTGCACCAACTGGCTGACGTGTTCGCTAATGCTGCCCGATGCGTTGGTGGCACTGGCGGTCAATGCTTCGTATTGTTGTTGAATGTCTTTCCAAAAAGGGGTGCCGAATTGGTTGGCATCGAACCCGGCTGCGTGCACGGCACTGACCATCATGTTAATGGATGAAATGCGCTGCTGGCGCTGTGTAGGAAATTCGTAATGCTCGTGGCGGTGCACCAGGCCAAACGCTGCATAGTGCGACGGTTCGTCTTTTGGTCCCCACTTTCCATTGATGTATGTTTTCATAAACGGGATGGCATCTTCTATGCTTTTGTCCACGTTTTCCATGTTTTTGGTCACCTGCGGCACGTTGCCCCCTTCGGTCGTTCGCTGGTCGAGTTCGTTTCCAAAAGCAATTGTTTCTGCTTCAAATGCTGCCTGTGTTTTCCACAGCAGGGTAATGGCCGGTGTGGCTTTCCATTGGCTGGCGGCGTTGGTGCACACGCTGAATAGTTCAGCATCTTTGCGGGGCACATTGGCCTCGTGGCGGGTGTGGGTGTCTGTGACCGGGGGTGTTTGCAGTGTTGCGGCGCCACCTTCGGCATCGGGAGAAAGGATGAAATGTTGCATGATAATTTAGTTTATAAAGCGAACTTATATAGAATGCGGCAATCCACAAAATTTCCACTAAAAAGATATGATGCGTGCCGCAACCACCCACTGCGCCACTCGCAATAAGCAGTTGCGGCACGCGGACAGGCATTGCGGCTTGCGCAATGGGTAGTTGCGGCACGCGGACAGGCATTGCGGCTTGCTCAATGGGTGGTTGCGGAACGGGGATTGGCATTGCGGGTGGCGCAATGGGTGGTTGCGGCACGCGGATTGGCATTGCGGGTGGCGCAATGGGTGGTTGGCGGCACGGGGATTGGCATTGCGGGTGGCGCAATGGGTGGTTGCGGCACGCGGATTGGTATTGCGGGTGGCGCAATGGGTAGTTGGCGGCACGCGGATTGGCATTGCGGGTGGCGCAATGGGTGGTTGGCGGCTGCCTGGTGGGGATTATTTTTTTTCGCTTCGCTAAATGAGAAGCGGATGCAATACCTCCTTTAATTTCTATATGCTGGCATTATTTTTTTAAAATAATTTGATCTGTTTCGCTTCGCTAAATGAACACTGGTTGCCATACCTTCATTATATCTTTATAAACCAAACTGTTTTTTTTATGAAAAAGATGTTTACGAAGTCAATGATGATGGTCATTTCATTGTTAGTTGTTGTGTGTGCAAAGGCACAGCCTGGTACATGGCTCAGGGTTAGATATGATAGTAATTATTCTGGCGGTGGTCATTATATAGCACACAACGTTCTATCCCCATTGAGCAAGCCCAAACCCAGAGACTATCTTACTAACCAAACATGGATGGATCATGAAGGACATATCTGGACTTTTGGGGGAATGACCTACGATCAGAATACTAATACTTTTGAGTACCTGAATGATATGTGGAAATATGACCAGGCCAATGATGTATGGATATGGGTCAATGGAAGTGCATATTCCAGTAATTATAATCAACAGAATTACTATCCTAACTATGGTACCCAAGGCATACCTTCTTCATCAAATACGCCGGGGGGTAGACAATTAAGTACAGGTACAACTGATTTACAAGGTAATCTATGGCTGCTGGGTGGTGGGGTTAATGCTTACACTGCCGAACATGCCGACAATGATCTTTGGAAATATAATATAGCCACCAATGAATGGACATGGATGGAAGGTGACAATATTTTTAGTAGCGGCACAGACCATCCTGGTTTTTATGGTACTAAAGGGGTCGCATCTCCTCAGAACCAACCGCAAGGCAGAGAACAAGCTACACTGTGGAGCGACCTGAGTGGCAACTTATGGTTGTATGGAGGATGGATAGGTTATGGTGCTGGTGGATTTAACGATTTGTGGAAGTACAATATTTCGACCGCAGAATGGACATGGGTTAGCGGCGATTCGGTCGCAACACCATCTTATTCTTATGGCATAAGAGGTGTTTCATCTCCTACTAACCATCCACGGGGAGGCCCTGTTCATTTTGGATGGTCTGATCAGGCAGGAAGTGTATGGTTATTGGGGCGTAATAATGATACATGGAAATATGACCCCATTATAAACGAATGGACATGGATGAATGGATCAGATTCTACTAATTCACCGGCTATTTTTGGTACAATGGGTGTATCCTCTCCTTATAATCATCCCTCCAGTGGTGCATATAATAGTTTCTCGTACTGGAAAGATTACAATGAAAACATCTGGTTATATGGAGGAGCTAATCAAGGTGGAGCACTTGCTTTCTGGCAATATAAGGTATCAAACAATCAATGGGCTTGGGTAAGAGGAGATACGATTCCACCATCTCTTCCATTGACAAGTTCAGGAGGAGGCTTTGCAGCAATGGATACTTCAGGTTATGTTTGGACAGAGTCTGGCTCAAGTGAACTTTGGAGATACACTCCCGACACTTCACGCCTCCTCCCCGTTCACCTCCTCACTTTCACCGCCCAATTACAGCGTTCTTCCTCCCTCTCCACAGGAGAGGGTCGGGGTGAGGCCGCCCTCCTCAACTGGCAGGTAGAAAACGAACAAAACTTCGACCGCTACCAAATAGAGCGCAGCCCCAATGGCCGGGACTTCACCAGCATAGGCGTAGTAAAAGCGGCCAACAAAAAGGAATACACCTACACAGATAGCAACCCAACAACAACCCCAAACTCCAAACCCCAAACAATCTTTTACCGTTTAAAACTCATAGACCGCGACGGCCAGTTCACCTACAGCCCCATCCGGCAGATAAACATTCAACACTCAACCTTAAACATTGCCCCCAACCCCGTAAGCAATTGGTTGCATGTGCAAGTGAAGTCTGAGAAACCAGGCAATGCCACATGGCAGGTGACAGACATACAGGGCAGGGTCGTGATGCAGCAAACCAGACAGTTGCAAGCTGGTGCCAACACATTTCCGATCAACATATCGGCCTTGGCAAAAGGCGAATACATCCTGTCTGTCCGAGGCGAAACTTCGCTGCAAAAAACATTTACAAAAGAATAAACAACCGCACTTCATGGTAATAAAAAAGGCTGTCCCAAAAGGGCAGCCTTTTTTCATCATGTTGTAAATGTAGAGACAAGGCATTGCCTTGTCTCTACAAACGGTCGCGTTGCTGTTGACCATATTTCACACAATCACAAATTCCTCCCTCCCCGGCCTACTCAGCAACATTGCCTCATTCATGGAGTATATTTTTTTCAGAATGGTCGTTATTTCTTCCATTGAGTTAGGCTTTACCACAAAATAATTTGCCCCATATTCGTATGCCTTGTCAATATCAGTTTTGTTTAAAGAAGTGCTGTAGATGATCACCGGCAGTTCATTAAATTTATCGTCAGCCCTCAGTGTTTGCAGGCATTCAAAGCCATCTTTCACTGGCATGTTCAGGTCAAGCAACACTGCATGGGGCAATGCTTTCATCAGGCTTTTCCACATGGCCATCCAGTTACCCGCATAGGAGATTGTCAGTGTTTCTGCTACTTTGGCTGCTGCCTCCTGCAAGATCATAAAGTCTTCCTGGTCATCGTCAGCCATTAAAATATGCATCGGTTATACATTTTGTGGTAATAAAAAAACTGCAAGAAAAATAATTCTACAATGCCGTAAAGTTAATGGCATTCAATGAAGCTGACACATCAAATTCTTAGCATGGTTTCTTTGTATATTCATCTCTATATGTGTGCTGGTTTCTATAGTTGCCGGAAGGTAAGGTTCAAAAAAATCTACCTACTTTTAGCAAAACAATTTCAATATTATGCGCACCAACCACGAAATAGATTACCGCATCATTGGCGAAGAAATGCAGTACGTAGAAATAGAACTCGACCCCGCCGAAACCGCCATAGCCGAGAGTGGCAGCTTCATGATGATGGACGATGGCATCCAGATGCAAACCATTTTTGGCGATGGCAGCCAGCAGCAAAATACTGGCGGAATACTGGGCAAACTCCTTGGTGCAGGCAAGCGGCTCCTGGTCGGCGAAAGCCTTTTCATGACAGCTTTTACCAACACGGGCAATGGAAAGAAGAGGGTTTCCTTCGCATCGCCTTATCCCGGCAAAATCATCCCCCTCGACCTTCAGCAGCTTGGCGGCAAAGTCATTGCGCAGAAAGATGCCTTTCTCTGCGCAGCCAAAGGAGTCAGCATCGGCATAGATTTTCAACGCAAACTCGGCACTGGCATTTTCGGTGGCGAAGGCTTCATCATGGAGCGGCTCGAAGGCGATGGAATGGCATTTGTTCATGCAGGTGGCCATGTGTTTTCAAGAGAACTTCAGGCCGGGGAGTTAATAAAAATAGACACTGGCTGTCTCGTTGCCCTCACCCAGCACGTCAGCTACGACATCCAGTTCATCGGCGGCATCCGCAACAGCATTTTTGGCGGCGAAGGATTGTTTTTCGCTACGCTAAAAGGCCCCGGCACTGTGTGGATACAAACGCTCCCCGTCAGCCGCCTGGCAAGCCGCATCCTTTCTTACGGCACCACCAACCGCAAAGAAGAAGGCAGCATCCTCGGTGGCCTCGGCAACCTCTTGGATGGAGATGGATATTAATTTTGTAGAGACGCCCAATTTGGGCGTCTCTACAGATAATTTGGGCGTCTCTACGGGTAATATTTAGAGCAACGTCAATATTTTTTTGGTACAGACATTAGTTCTTTGTGGGTCTCCGGTTGTGTCACTCCCTTGTACTGCATCTTTTCATAGCAGCTTTGTTCACATTTTACTCCCCATAAAGGTTTCTTAGTTCACCACATCAATTGACAATTTATCCAACACTCAATCAAGGAAAGGTAATAAGACAAGGAAAACGGCAAACGACAACCAATAAACCAATAAACCAATAAACCAATTAACCAATTAACCGATAAACCAATAAACCAATTAACCGATAAACCGATAAACCAATAAACCAATTAACCGATAAACCAAATGCCCCCGTATCAAATAAAATCCCTCGAACAATACCACATCGCTTACCGGGAAAGTGTAGAAAACCCCGAGTCATTCTGGGCAGACATCGCTGAGCATTTTCTTTGGAAAAAAAAGTGGGACAGTGTCCTCAACTGGAATTTTAAAGAACCCAAAATAGAATGGTTTGCAGGAGCAAGGCTCAACATTACCGAGAACTGCATAGACCGCCATCTTGAAACCCTGGGCGACAAACCCGCCATCATTTGGGAACCCAACAACCCCGAAGAAAGAGTGCGGACAGTCACCTACAACCGCCTCCACAAGCGGGTTTGCCAGTTTGCACAGGTCTTAAAAAACAATGGTGTGCAAAAAGGTGACCGTGTCTGCATCTACATGGGCATGGTTCCCGAACTGGCCTATGCCGTTCTTGGTTGTGCAAGAATAGGAGCCATTCACAGTGTCATCTTCGGTGGCTTCTCCGCTCAAAGCATTGCCGACCGTCTTGCAGATGCGGGTGCAGAGTTCATTGTCACCTGCGACGGTGCCTACCGTGGCGAAAAAGTCATTCCCCTCAAGAGTACAATAGACGATGCATTGGTGGGCAATAAAACCATCAAACGTGTCATTGTTTACACCCGCACCCGCACCCCTGTCAGCATGATCAAAGGCCGCGACGTGTGGTGGGAAGACGAGATGGATTATGCCGAAACACAGGTGGAGCAGAATGGCAAAGTCAGCTTTCCCGCAGAGTCTATGGATGCCGAAGACCCCTTGTTCATCCTCTACACATCGGGTAGCACAGGCAAGCCCAAAGGCGTGGTGCACACAAGCGCAGGCTACATGATCTGGACCAACTACACGTTCATCAATGTGTTTCAATACCAACCCGGCGATGTCCATTTCTGCACCGCAGACATCGGCTGGATAACAGGCCACAGCTACATTCTCTATGGCCCGCTCAGTGCAGGCGCCACCTCACTCATGTTCGAGGGCATCCCCACCTGGCCTGATGCGGGAAGGTTCTGGGACATTGTGGACAAGCACAAGGTCAATATGCTCTACACCGCACCCACGGCCATTCGCAGTCTCATGGCCTTTGGCACAGAACCATTAAAAGGGAAAGATTTGTCCTCGCTCAAAGTCTTGGGTACCGTTGGTGAACCCATCAACGAAGAAGCCTGGCACTGGTACGATGAAAACATTGGAAAGAAAAAATGCCCCATCGTGGACACATGGTGGCAAACGGAAACAGGCGGCACGCTCATCTCCAATCTTGCGGGCATCACCCCATCCAAGCCCGGCTGGGCCACATTGCCAATGCCCGGTATCCAACCTATTTTGGTGGACGAAAGTGGGAGAGAGGTCACCACAAAAGATGAACATGGAATGTTGAAAGGAAACCTCTGCATCAAAGCCCCCTGGCCGGGCATGTTGCGCACCACCTGGGGCGACCATGAACGCTGCCGCACCAACTATTTTGCCACTTACGAAAATCTTTACTTTACCGGCGATGGTGCTTTGAAAGATGAAAACGGTTTTTACAGAATCACCGGCAGGGTAGATGATGTGCTGAACGTAAGCGGCCACCGCATTGGCACCGCCGAAGTGGAAAACGCCATCAACATGCACGCCGGAGTTGTGGAAAGTGCGGTAGTTGGCTATCCCCACGAAGTAAAAGGGCAAGGCATCTACGCCTTTGTAATTGCCACAATCACCCACCATGACGATGAGCTTACCCGAAAAGATATTTTGCAAACCGTTACACGCTTTATTGGAGCTATCGCCAAGCCTGATAAAATACAGTTTGTAAAAGGTCTTCCTAAAACCCGTAGCGGAAAAATTATGCGCCGCATTCTCAGAAAAATAGCCGAAGGCGAAACCGAAAACCTCGGTGACATCACCACGCTGTTAGACCCCGGAGTGGTGGAAGAAATAAAAGCGGGGAAGTTGTAAGAGTAGCAAGAAAGGAAATAGTATTTAATAGTCACTATTTGGACAACATTGAGAAAACGATGTATTGATAAGTCAAGGTATTATTTTTGAACCCACATTTTCTGCTTATGAAACTTGACAGGTACGAATTAAAATCCGATGATCCATAAACAACCTTTGAATTTTTAAGTGAAGGATCAAAAGGAAAAATTGAAAAGATTATTCAGTTTTCGCTGGTACTTGGAGATAATCTTTACAATCTCGCTTTTGGTGATAAAAATCCAATCACAGGACAAATTGATGATAGGGTTGTAACTGATAATGGTGATAGCGGGAAAGTACTTGCAACTGTAGTGGCAGCTCTTTATACTTTTTGCGATCATTTTCCAAATGCCTGGATTTACGCAACAGTTAGTACCGCTGAAAGAACCAGATTATACAGAATGGGTATTAACAAGTATTTAGACCTTGTGCAGGAAGACTTTGAAATTTTTGGACAAGCGGAAAATGAATGGGAGCCATACATAAAAAACAAAGACTATCAAGCATTCGCAGTTCAGCAAAAAAAACTAAATTTGAGTCATGAAAAGCATTCTTGAATTAAATGAGAAAAAACTTCCGGTTGTCCGCAAAGACAAAATGCTTAACCGATACACCAACGTTATTCTTTTTCCAGAAAAAGTACAAAAAGCAAAAGAAGCTTTTTTAAAATTGGGCGTACCTGATTTGAAAAAGCAGCCCGGCTGCTAAAAAACTTGGCCTGAAAAATTGCTGTTTAAGATTATACAATGAAATTACCACCGCAATAGGAAGTCCAACTATACAGCAATACATCTCCGCTTCTGGCATAAATACAAAAACTTATTTTATTTCAAAAGAATTATTTAATGCCCGGCAAAGGCAGGGTTTTTGAATCATCAGAACCTGAAAAAGAAATCTTATTTTGAACCAACCTCCCAACACAAAAAAAAGATTTGCAATTACAAAAATCGGCTGGAAGGAAATCCTTGCTATCCTTTTCATTGGCGTAGCCATTTATTTTTTCTGGCGGGAAAGAAAAGAGTTAGCCACACTCGGGCAATCATTGCAAAACACCAACCTGCTGTGGCTTTGGATAGGCGTTGGTTTCACTTTTGTTTACATTTTTTTGCAAGCAGCATTATACTTCTACAGCTTCCTTGCAATAGGTAGCCGCATCTCGTGGATCAATGCTATCATTCTCTTTTTGAAACGAAATGTGATCGCTGTTTTTCTGCCCGGTGGCGGGTTGACTGCCTTGGCTTACATGCCATCCAACATTGAAGAGAAAGACAAGCAGTCCGTTCACCATGCCTCCGTCATTTATGGGTTCATCGGCATTTTTTCGGTCTTCCTTGTTGCCGTTCCGGTCTTGCTTTATCTGTCGGTGCAACACAAGCCTGTTCCGGGAACCACAGCGGCTTTCATCACTGTTGTTGTTATGCTGGCTGCTATTGTACTTTTTGTGCGGTCGGTTCAGCGCAAAGGGTCATTTTATAGCTGGGTCATTAAAGGCAGACCTAAGGTGGAGAAATTTCTTACAGAAGTGTTTTCATTTGACCTTGTGATGAAACAGTTTTGGTATGCCGTTATTGTTTCCGTTTTGATTGAAATCGTTGGAGTCATCCACATCTTCATTGCCATGAGAGCGGCAGGAGTTCCACCTTCATGGGCTGCAAGCCTGGTGGCCTACATTATCTCCACCATCTTTCTTATTATCTCTCCATTTTTACGAGGCATGGGAGCTATAGAAGTATCGCTCACCCTCATCCTAAAAGGTTATGGCTACACAACCGTAGAGTCGCTGCAGATTGCACTACTGTTCCGTTTTTTTGAATTTTGGCTGCCATTGTTGGGGGGTATTGTCACTTATGTGACGAAAGTGCGGAAGTTGTTTTGATGGTTTTGAATAAAAAACAGGATTGAATTTCTGTTCCAAAAAATAATAGACTATTGTTTAATTATATTCCCTTTCTAAGTCTTTCTGCTTTAATGGCGAATACTTTTGAGAAATTCTTTCAAATCATTGTCTGATATATTTTCCTGTTCACTTTTATCAAAAATTGAAAGAAGATAAACGGTTGTTTTTTCTACATAAACATAAGTGATCACACGCCCTCCTCCACTTTTACCTTTGCCTTTACTTTCTATTGCCAGACGGATTTTGTAGCAATTATTGCCAAGTGAAAAGCCTGTTTGAGGATTGTTCTCCAACAATTTTTCAAGCAACTCCAACTCATTTTTCAGTGAATGAAATTTTTTTGATAATTGCTTGGCCTCTTTTTTAAAATTTGGAGTAGCCTCAACTTTATAATTCATCTAAAAGGTCTTTTAAAGGGGTGGCTTTTATTTTTCCTTGCTTTATCAGTTCAACTTCTTTTAAACCTTGTTTCAGACCCTTTAAAACAGGATGTTCCTTCGTCGTTTTTTTCTTTTTCTTTGGCTCTTCAATTTCAATGTATTTATCAAATGCGGAAAGCATTTCTTTAATAAAAGGAAGCTTTTTAGGTTGTTTTACATTGATGATCAATTGTTCCATAAAATTATTTTTGCTCTAAAATTATAAAAAAGTTTTAAGATTTCATTTCCATCAATGATCATTCAACTCCATCCCCAACCGCTGAAAGTTTTTCCAGTTAACATATTGAGGTGCTTTGTCCAATTTATAAAAGCTTTAATCCTTTTATCTGGTTAAAATGATTTTTGTTGTCTGTTGATAATTTCAATTCGTTGGACAATGCTATACCTGCAATCAAAATGTCTTCAATATCTATCATCATGCCAATTGATTTAAGTTGTTTATAAATTTTTCCTGCTTTCATTCCTGCATTTAAATCAAATTTTAATAGGTTATTCTGTAGCTAAAATCGCAAAATCTTCTTTAGACAACAGTTGAACATTTAATATGGTACACTGAAATGAATCATCAAATGTTTTATCTCGGATAAAATCTTTCAGCTCATCAATAGGTACTTTTGAGTCACTTTCAGCCAATCTAAATCCTCCTTCTAAAATTTTACCATCATTAATTATTAGGTAAGAAAATCCATAATAGTATTTCATAAATTTTGTTTTGTTTGTTCGCTTTTCTTTAGTGTTTATTCCTTCTAATTTTATTTCACTTTTTTGAAGCTAAATATTCTTTCCTTGATTTCATCACTAAATCATAACTCATTTTTATTGCCGGAAAACCTTTCGTCCCGCCTATTGTAGTCATTCGACAACCTTTATAGTCATAGCATCTATAAATATCTTTTAAGAGACCGTTATCTACTTCAACCATAAATGCAAATTCATGCAAAGGCTTTTTTGCTATACTGTTAAATACTTTAAAGTGCTTTACAGGTTGTCCTTCTACGCATCCCTTGCAAATACTATCATTTACCTTAACGGTAAAGTCATTAAAAGCATGTCTTGCAAATTCATCAAACATACCATGTAATTGTGCTAGGAAGTTATATTTCTCTTTATCCTCAAATACATCATCTTCGTGCATGTAAGGCTCAAAGATGGAAGCGTCTAATTTCAAACAGCTATCTATAAACTTGTTAGCGATGATTTCTGAATAAGAAGTATTCTGCTTTTGAATAAACTTAGGCGAAGTTGTTAGATGTATAGTACTCATAATTATAATTTTACTTAATTATCTATTGACTTTATCTGAAATGATGTATCGTATATACTGTTCTCTTTCACCGTTTTTAGCAACTATTTCCTTTGAAAGCATTAAAGAGTTTATTTCTAAGTTGGCTTTTATTTTTTCCATGACTGTTTCATGCATCGTAACCCTTATTCTTCGGTCTTGTTCCCAATGTGATAGCCATTCTGTTTTCGTTCCATTGAAATCAAATTGCCGAACCATTTTTAAAATTTTTATGTCCAGCTTTTTTTTGATGCTATTAATACTATAAGTACCTATTGTGTAATCTATTTCTAATGTGGACGTATAAGTGTCTATTTTTCGAGTATGTACATTGGTCAAAATTAGCTCCCCAACAGTTAGACGGTCAATTAAAAATTCTTCAGTTTGCCCCTTTACGGAAGTAATACTTAGTAAGTGCCTTTCAAATTTGTCTTTAATTAAATTAAAGACTCCCTCTCTTTTGAGCCAATGCTTCACATCTGATGTTTGCTTGGTTATAAAAGACACAGTATCTTCCCTCAAAATAATCCTGCTTTTGGTATTATCCCAGTCAGAATATAAATTTTCGATGAAAACTTCATTTTTATTTATCAAAGTCTGATAGTTATTCCTCTTTCTTAATTCAGTGAAAGCTATGGACTCCTTATAATCCCATTTTGGAAATCTTTCTAATCTGGGGAAACTAATGGTTTTATTTATGAATTGTTCGTCTCCAGTGAAATCATAAATCAATTCTGCTATTTCTTTACAACAAGAATCTGGATACAATAAAATTTGTTCTTCTGAAAATCTAATCACGAACCATTTTTTTGCAACAAAGTAATCGTTCCTTTTTGCATCAAAAGAATTGCCAATGTTGTGTATCGGCTGTAAGCTTTTAAGTAAATATGGTTCGTCAACTTCTATATCAATATTCAAATTAAAAATTGGGTGTTTAAAATAAAAGTCGGGAACATATGCATTTTCGACTTCCTTAGTGAAGCTCAAATCTAGTTCCGAAACGTAGATTTTTTTATTGTAATTAAATACTTCAATTACTCTATTTTGCTTAATGGTATTGCCGAACCATTTCCGTAGGTAGAGTAAAAACTTCTCTTCGCTTTTGCCCACTATAGGATTAGAAAAATCTGAATTTGCAGGTCTTGCGTCTTTAATTAAATCTATGATTTTTTGCCTTTTCAAGCTATTCAAAAATTCCATCGAAGTAATATTTACTTCAAATTCTTGAATACTTTTCGAATAACTTTCTTTGTTATTTAAATAGGCTTTTAGGTTAATCTCGTACTTTTTGAACAAAGCGGGATATTTTCGCCTATTGATGATATTGCTGTATAAAACAAGGGAACAAAATAGGAAGCCAAGAGCGAAATAAATAAAGCCATTAACGAAGTTTATCATCAACAATACAAAAAGAAGTAAACCAATTATTTCAAATATCGGAAAGTGGATTTTGACTGGTTCTTCAGGTGGTACAGGTTCATGTGGTCTGCTACTTTCTATGGCAATATCCTTCCAGTTTGCGAGAAATAAACTTACTTCTTTATTAATGTGGACTTCCGGATAAAAATTCTTCATTCTTGAAAGATAATTTGCTTAAAACATTATCAACGTTTCAATATCTATCATCATGCCGGCTGTTTTAAGTTGTTTATAAATTTTTCCTGCTTTCATTCCTGCATGTAAAGAAAAATCTAACACAGTAATTTTTGAAAAGAAATCAGACCAGAAAATATCTTCTTTACTATTGTCTCCTTTGTACAATTCATAAGCGGTAATAGCTGTTACTGCAAATAAATAGTTTTGTGAAAGCTGGTAAAGCCTGGTAGTGTCTTTTTGTTTTGCTCTTTTGTGGTCAATAAGCAGGTTCGAATCCAGGCAAATCATTTCCATGCATTCAGGTGTTTTCTTTTTTCGGTAATAAAAGAAAGTTCTTCATCGGTCATTTCGGGCCAGTTTAATAAATCGGCACTTACACTATTACTTGTATCAATAGGATCTTCGCTGGAAGGCCAAATAATAACATCTACTTCTTCTGCTGTAAATGAATCCGGCAAAATCAGTATTAATTCTTTTCCTTTTCGCCTTATGCGACTTTGTTTTATTGCTTCCATTGCTATACTGTTTTTTATAAAAGTAACCATTTTTCTCTGATGCAGTTATTGGAACTATTAATGAAATAACCAGCAGCTTTCTCCATCAATGATCATTCAACTCCATCCCCAACCGCTGAAAGTCTTTCCAGTTCATATACTCAGGTGCCACTCTATGCTCCACCATGGTGATGCAATCGGAGACGGGACACATCAACTGGCAAAGGTTGCAGCCCACACATTCCTCTTCTTTTATGGTGTAAGTGTTATAGGGTTTGCCGTAGGAAAGGTTGATGCTTTGATGGCTTGTGTCTTCGCAGGCAATGTAGCACAATCCGCAGTGGATGCACTTGTCCTGGTTGATGTTGGCTATGTGGTGATAGTTGATGTCAAGATCTTCCCAATGGGTGAGAGTGGGTACGCTTTTGCCAATAAAATCGGTGGTTTGTGCAAATCCTTTTTCATCCATCCAGTTGCTCATGCCTTCGCACAGGTCTTCTATGATGCGGAAGCCATGCTTCATGGCCGCTGTGCAAACCTGCAGGCTTGTGCTGCCGAGCAACATAAACTCAACCGCATCTTTCCATGTGCTGATGCCACCAATGCCGCTGATGGGTACTTTGCGGGTCATTTCATTTTGACTAATAGTCGCCAAAAATTTTAAAGCAATCGGCTTCACAGCAGGTCCGCAATAACCACCAAAAACACTCTTGCCAGCTACATAAGGATTGGGTACAAACGTATCAAGGTCAATGCCCGTAACCGACTGTATGGTATTGATGAGCGATAGGGCGTTGGTACCAGCTTCCACACAGGCTTTGCCCGTTGGCACCACGCTATGGACATTGGGTGTCAGCTTGGTAATGACAGGAATGGTGGCCGCTTCCATCACCCATTCCACCACCATTTTTGCAATTCCGGGGTCTTGCCCCACAGCGGCTCCCATGCCACGTTCGGTCATGCCATGTGGGCAGCCAAAGTTGAGTTCAAAACCATGTGCGCCGGTGTCTTCCACTTTTTTAATCAGTTCGTGCCAGCTATTGCGGTCGTTGTCGGCCATCAGGCTCACAATCATTGCCCTGTCGGGGAAAAGCCTAACACATTCTTTGATCTCTTTCAGGTTCACTTCAAGCGGACGGTCGCTGATGAGTTCAATGTTGTTGAATCCCATGACCCGCTTGCCCCCGTAGTCAACGGCAGAGTAGCGGCTGCTAACATTTTTTACCTGGCTGCCCAGTGTCTTCCACACCACGCCGCCCCAGCCAGCCTCAAAGGCACGTAGTACGTTATAAGCTTTGTCCGTAGGTGGCGCACTTGCCAGCCAAAACGGATTGGGAGAAGTGATGCCGAGAAAGTTGGTATGAAGTGAAGCCATTTTTATAATTAAGAATTAGGAATTAAAAATTAAGAATTAGGAATGATGAATGATGAATCGGGCAAATTCAAAACTACTAATGATTTGCAATATTTTTTAGAAGCTGTTTAAATTCATTTGAAAGAGTTTCCATAGTGTCACCCTGAGCCTGTCGAAGGGAAGCTTTTAATCCGTAAAAGGCTTCGACAAGCTCAGCCTGACAATTTTATAAACCATTTCTAACAAATTTTAATATTGTCTTATTGCATACTGCAAAAAATGTACTGCCCCTTTATGGCTGTGTCTTGTATTGTAAAGTTTACTCCCTGTTCTTACTATCCATTACAATCGTCACGGGACCATCGTTTAGCAATTCTACCTTCATGTCTGCACCAAAAATGCCTGTTTCTGTTTTGCTTCCCAATTCTTCTTCCAGCCTTTGAATCATTGTCTCATAAATTGGAATAGCCACTTCGCCTTTTGATGCTTTCATGTACGATGGACGGTTGCCTTTTTTTGTACTGGCATGAAGTGTAAACTGGCTCACAAGCAGCACACGTCCGCTTACATCTTTTACACTCAGGTTCATCACATCCGCACTGTCGTTGAAAATGCGCATGTTCACAATTTTGTTGCTCATCCAGTCTATGTCTTCGGTGGTGTCGGCATCTTCAATTCCCACCAAAACAAGCAGGCCGGTTTCTATTTGCCCGGTTATTTTTCCGTCCACTTTCACACTTGCTTTGCTGACTCTTTGAATGACGACCCGCATTGTTTGATTGATTCGTTTTAATTTTATGGCTTATGAAGGTAAATGTAATCAATGAAATCGTATTCAGCACAGCCCGCAGTGGTGGCAAAGGCGGGCAGAATGTAAATAAAGTGGAAACGATGGTAGAAGGTCGCTGGCTGGTGGCCGCATCCGCTTTTTTTTCGGAAGAGGAAAAGCAACTGGTTTCAGAAAAATTGTCCAATAAAATAACTGCCGAAGGTTTCTTGTTGGTCAAGTCCCAAACGGCACGGACACAGTTGTCAAACAAGGCAGAAGTCATCAGAAAAATGAATGAATTGATAGCACATGCACTGGTAAAAAAGAAAGCGAGAATTTCAACCAAACCCTCCAAAGCATCGGTAGAAAGAAGGGTTCAGTCAAAGAAAAACAAATCGGACATCAAGGAAACTAGGAAGAAAGTGAAAGTGGGTGAATAGAAACGCTGATGATTTTGCAAAATGATTTTTTTTGGTTGAAATGAAAATTTCAGAAGTTGTTCGAAATTGTTTCTCCCCTTATTCTCTGTGTTGTTTTTTTTCCTATATCTCTCTGTGGTAAAAAGACTAACTTCAGAGAAAGGCTTTGAAGAAATAAATGAGTTTAACAAAGGAAAAATAAATGACCAATATTGAGAACTTCAAATAGTTTCTTATCGAAATGATCAGTATAAAACTTGAATCGGCAATGAATAACAATATACGATTGCCGTTGACATCAACCGGATTGTCGGTCTGCCATTCATTGTTTATTAATTTAACCATTCTGGCAAAGTTTCCATTCTTATTTTTGCAGCATTATTTCATTTTTTATTAAAAAGTTCATGTTCAAAAAAATTGCTTCCTTGTTGTTGGTCATTGTTTTTTTTGCAACACCATTCCGTTCATTTGCCTGGGGCAAAAAAGGACATCAGATTGTTGCGCAGATAGCCTCCCATTTTTTAGCCGATTCAACCCGAAAAAAAGTACAGGACTATCTTGGCAGAACCAGTTTTGAAGATGCCGCCAACTGGATGGACGAATCCCGGTCAAACGATTTTTATGGCTATATGCGAACCTGGCACTACTTCGACATGGAAAAAGGCGAGACTTACAAACCTGTCGCAGAAAGAAATATCCTGACTGTCCTTCACGCTGCCATCACCGATTTACGAAGAAAAGACGGGTTGAAAAAAAGTGCTGTCAAAACTGATCTCCTTTACATTTTTCACCTTGTGGGTGACCTTCATCAACCCCTGCATGTCGGCTATAGTAGTGATAAGGGTGGAAATGACATCCAGGTATCTTACATTTTCAAAAGCTACTCAACCAACCTGCACTCAGTGTGGGATACAGAAATGATTGAAAGCGAAAAGATAACTGCCGATACCTGTCTTGCGTTGTTTCCATCAATAACTCCCCAGGAACTTGTAAAAATCAAAACAATCAATGAACTGGCCTGGTACAAAGAGTCAAGACAACTGCTGGATACTGCTTACAATTTCACAGATGGTTTTTTGCCCAAAAATTATGTGATGAACAACAAATCAATTGTTGAAAGACAATTGCTGCTTGGCGGGATCAGGTTGGCGGCTATACTTGAAGAACTATTTAAATAATGAGCTGATTTGCTAATGAAAGAATTTAATTTGAAAATGACTCAATGGCTCAATTTGAAAATGGAATAAGATGTGGTTATTGCTAATGAGCCGATATTTGAGAAATAAATTTGGTAAAAATCATTTTTAAAATTTCAAATTTCCTCATTGAGTCATTAAGTATTTTTCCCTACTTTTGCAGCCCCGAAAAAAAAATTTCGGGGCTTTTTCTTTTTCAGGAAAAGTTTTTAAACAATATTTTTAAATCTAAATCAGGGATTAATGAACAATTATGAATTGATGGTGATTTTTACCCCGGTTCTTTCTGAGGACGACTTCAAAATCGCCCAAAAGAAATTTATTGACCTCATTACCACCAATGGTGGCGAAATGGTCAATAGCAACCCATGGGGATTAAAATCACTTGCCTATCCCATCCAGAAGAAGACAACAGCCATCTACTGGGTAGCGGAATTTAAAGGGCAACCCGACTTCAATGAGAAGCTGAAAATTCAGCTCCTGAGAGACGAGCAAGTGCTCCGTTTCATGGTTACAAAACTCGATAAATACGCCGTCGAGTACAATAACAGAAAGAAAAGTGGCGTACCTACCGGAAACGAAAAAGCAGCGGAGGTATAACACATGGCCAAACCAAATGAAATTAAATACCTGACAGCCATCAAACAGGAGAAACGTCCAAAGAAATTTTGCCGTTTCAAAAAATATGGCATCCGTTACATTGATTACAAAGACGCAGAGTTCCTCAAAAAGTTTCTGAACGAGCAGGGTAAAATGTTGCCACGCCGCCTGACCGGAAACTCGCTGAAATATCAGCGCAAGGTGGCTGAAGCAATAAAAAAAGCCCGTCAAATGGGTTTGTTGCCTTATGTGACAGACCTTATGAAATAATGTTTAGAGTTGAGGGTTCAAATACCAACTGTATTAAACTCTCAACTCTAAACCCTCAACTAATTAGTAACCATCCCTAATCCCGACTTATCGGGAGACAGTCACAATCTTTTTTATAAACATTGATTGGGCTCTTGGGAACTAAAAACAGAAAAAAATGCAAATAATTTTAATTCAGGATGTAGATAATTTGGGCGGTGCCAACGAGCTGGTAACAGTCAAAAATGGTTATGCCAGGAATTACCTCATTCCTCAAAAGAAAGCCGTAGAAGCTAATTCTTCCAACATGAAACAAATGGAAGAACGGCAAAAGCAAAAAGCTAAAAAAGAAGCCAAACTTCTTTCTGAAATCAATAGTGTTATTGCTGTTCTGAAACAATCTCCTTTGAAAATCGGTGCTAAAACAGGCACAAGCGGCAAGATATTCGGTAGCGTAACTTCTTTGCAAATCAGCCGTGCTATCCGTGACCAGAAAGGTTATGAAATAGACCGTAAGCGCATCCACATTACCGATGAGGTAAAAGAGTTGGGTACCTACAAAGCAACCATTGATTTTGGTAATGGCAACAATACCGAAGTTGAATTTGAAGTGATTGCTGAATAGATATATTTTTTTCTATAATCATTTTATAAAAGAGGCTGTCCCAAAAGGTCAGCCTCTTATTTTTTTATTCGGATCCCTATCGGAGACATAGTATCGTTTACGCGATTCTCAGGGTCTTGTTTTCA